>NZ_JAVIMT010000063.1:0-118331 GCF_031196675.1 Acinetobacter sp. 148
ATAAAGTAGTTTGACTATATAGCTTACGTGTACGAAATAATGCTTTTGACCATGAAAATTTAAAAATCGGAATTGATGAAGCCCACGCTTTGGGTAAAAAGTTTTATGTTGTGGTGAATATCCAGCCACATAACAGCAAATTAAAAAACTTTATTCGTGATCTTGAACCGATTGTGGCTATGCAGCCAGATGCTTTGATTATGTCTGATCCCGGCTTAATTATGATGGTACGTGAGCATTTTCCAGAAATGCAAATTCATCTATCGGTTCAAGCCAACGCTATTAACTGGGCCACTGTTAAATTTTGGAAAGACTACGGCCTAAGCCGTGTGATTTTATCTCGTGAATTATCTTTAGAAGAAATAGAAGAAATCCAGCAACATGTGCCAGATATTGAACTCGAAGTTTTTGTAAATGGCGCTCTATGCATGGCCTACTCAGGCCGCTGTTTACTTTCTGGATATATGAACAAGCGTGATGCCAACCAAGGTGCTTGTACCAATGCTTGCCGTTGGGACTATAAACTGCATGAAGCCCAAGAAGATTTAAACGGCGATGTAATTCCAGTCACTCAGCTAAATACACCAGAAAAGTCTTGCTGCTCATCAGGACAATCAGAAACAACCTCGGTTCAAACTTTACTCGTACAACGTAATGATGAAGAAATGTTTGCTGCCGAAGAAGATGAACACGGCACCTATTTTATGAACTCCAAAGATTTACGTGCGGTACAGCATGTAGATCGTTTAACAAAAATGGGTATCGCCTCACTCAAGATTGAAGGCCGTACTAAATCCTATTTTTACTGTGCCCGTACTGCTCAAATTTATCGAAAAGCCATTGATGATGCATTAGCAGGTAAACCTTTCGACCCAAGCTTAATGACTCAACTCGAAGGGTTGGCAAATCGCGGTTATACCGAAGGCTTTTTAAGACGGCATGTGCATAGCGAATATCAAAACTATGCTGACGGATCATCACATTTCGACTACCAACAATTTTGTGGAGAGGTTGTAGAACGTCACGGCGATTATATTCGCATTGAGGTTAAAAACCGCTTTGTGGTTGGTGACTCACTTGAGCTGATGACGCCTCAAGGCAATATCCCCTTTAACTTAACCGAAATGCGCGATTTAAAAGGCAACACAATTACAGATGCTAAAGGTTCTGGGCATTTTGTTGAAATTCCGCTCTCACAAGATGTTGATATCAGTTATGCCGTACTCATACGCAATTTGCCGCATGCCAAGGAAAACATTACTGCTTCTACATTAGCTTACTCAGCGAGTTAAACATGGCACTTTTGATTACGAGTGACTGCATCAATTGTGATATGTGCTTACCAGAATGCCCCAATACGGCTATTTTTGAAGGCAACAAAGTTTATGAAATCGATCCACTTCGTTGTACAGAATGTGTAGGTTTTTATGATGCACCAACATGTAAGGAGGTTTGTCCAATCGATTGCATTAAACAAGACCCTGCGCATATTGAAAACAAAGAACAATTATTAGAGAAATTTAAAGGCCTGAATTTAATTGGCTCATTCTCTTTTTAAAACCATTTAGAGGATCAAGTTAAAATCGCTGATCCTCTTTTTATGACTATGCTGACCAGCTATTAAATAAACGAAGAAATGGTTTAGAGCATATTGCTAGTGATAAAATCAATTTATCAGTTTAGTTCCATTTACTGGTACTTTTGTACCAAAAAAATTGAACAATCGTTAAAACTGTTCAAACTATATCAACATCTCATGTAGATTGATTAAAACCCTTTCTGGCGCAGCTTCCCATGTCTTATCTTTATTTAGCAATTGCGATTGCTTGTGAAGTTATTGCAACTTCAGCATTAAAAGCATCTCAAGGTTTTACTGTTCCAATTCCGTCTATTATTACGGTTGTGGGTTATGCAGTTGCTTTTTATTTATTATCTCTTACGCTCAAAACAATTCCGATCGGGATTGCCTATGCCATTTGGTCAGGCGCAGGTATTATTTTAATTTCTGCAATTGGCTGGATATTTTACAAACAGCATTTAGACTTGGCTGCCTGTATTGGTTTAGCTTTAATGATCGCAGGTATTGTGATTATTAATGTGTTTTCTAAAAACACCCATCTATAAAATATAATAAAAAGCAACCGAGTATGCTGAGAAGCCTTTTAAAAAATTTCATCATACTCGGTATCAGCAGCTTATTTTAAACTGCCCGTCAAAAATTGCTTTAAACGTTCACTTTTCGGGTTATTGAGTACTTCATCAGGATGGCCCTGTTCCTCAATTTTCCCTTGATGCAAAAAAATCACCTGATTAGATACATGACGCGCGAAGCCCATTTCATGTGTCACTACAATCATGGTACGTCCTTCTTCAGCCAAACCCTGCATTACTTTTAGTACTTCACCTACCAACTCTGGGTCAAGCGCACTGGTAGGTTCGTCAAACAACATCACTTCCGGTTCCATAGCCAAAGCACGAGCAATCGCTACACGTTGTTGCTGACCACCAGATAAAAATGCCGGATATTTACTTTCAACGCTTTCAGGTAATCCCACTTTACGTAAATATTTGCGCGCACGTTCTTCCGCTTCAGAACGCTTTACTCCAAGTACATGGATTGGCCCTTCAATGACATTTTCCAGTACTGTCATGTGAGACCATAAATTAAAGTGCTGAAATACCATCATCAGCTGGGTACGCATTTTTTGTAGTTGCTTTGGTTCAACCACTTTTAAATTGCCTTTTTTATCAAAGACCGTGCGTAATTTTTCACCATTGAGCTTAATCGTGCCATTGCTCGGTTGTTCTAAAAAGTTGATACAACGCAGCAAGGTACTTTTACCTGAACCAGATGAACCAATAATACTAATTACATCACCGGCATTTGCATCAAGTGATATTCCTTTAAGTACCTCATGATCGCCGAATGTCTTATGTAAATCGCGAATCACTAGTTTTGCAACCTGTTCCATTTATGTCTCCTAATGATTCGATGGCTTTAAAAATGCCAACCAACGTTTTTCCAACTTACGAAATATCCAAATCAAAATAAAAGCCAACACCGCATACAACACCGCAGCAATTCCAAAAGCACTGAAAGTGTCATAGGTTGCCGCATTCACATCACGCGCAATTTTTAAAATGTCGGGAACTGTTGCTGTAAATGCAATGGTTGTGGCATGCAACATTAAAATGACTTCATTGCCGTAAAACGGCAAAGCACGGCGTAACATCGACGGAATGATAATACGTGTGTAGAGTTTCCATTTTGACATACCAAAAGCTTGGGCAGCTTCAATCTCACCATGTGGAATAGATCGAATTGCTCCAGCGAAGATTTCAGTGGTATATGCACCAGTATTGAGCGCGAATGCCAAAATGGTGCAATTTATGCCCTCTCGAAAAAATGCATCGAGTGTCTGATGCTCGTGGACATAATCAAAGCTATAAATACCCGAGTAAATAATCAGTAGTTGGATGTACAGTGGTGTGCCACGAAAAACATAGGTAAACAACCAAACTGGACCACGCAACCAGATATTTTCTGATACTCGTGCAAGTGATAAAGGCACAGCAAGCACAAACCCAATACCAATAGAAAGCACTAATAACCAAGCAGTCATCGCGACACCAGTCATTTGTAGGCCATCGGTCCAAAGGTATGACTGCCAATATTGTTGAAGGATTTCAATCATAATTGTCCCTTCCTCACACCAGCAGAATAATGACGTTCAAGCCATATTAAAATCAGGTTCGACACTGTGGTAATTGCCAAATAAATGGCAGCAGCGACTATGCTGAAAAAGAACAGTTGCATGGTACTTCTACCCGCATCTTGCGTAATTTTTACAATATCAGTCAAGCCAATAATGGAAACCAGTGCGGTCGCCTTAATCAAAACTTGCCAGTTGTTACCAATGCCGGGCAATGCAAAACGCATCATTTGAGGGAATAATACACGGTGAAAAACCTGCCACGGCGTCATCCCATAGG
The DNA here is from genome assembly GCF_031196675.1 of Acinetobacter sp. 148. NCBI lineage: Bacteria > Pseudomonadati > Pseudomonadota > Gammaproteobacteria > Moraxellales > Moraxellaceae > Acinetobacter > Acinetobacter sp. 148. The sequence goes on from NZ_JAVIMT010000063.1 coordinate 3,994, forward strand.
CCATTGCTGCTTCAATTTGTCCCCTTGGAACTGATTGAAATGCACCACGAAAGGTCTCGGTAAAATATGCACCATAAATGAACGCTAAAGTAATCACACCAGCTACAAATGGGTTGATATCAATTTGGTCCATTTGCAGTGCTTCAGTAATTTGGTTTAAGCCCAACTGCAAGCTATAAAATAACAACAGCATAATCACCAAGTCAGGCACACTACGGATGAGCGTGGTATAGGCGGTTGCAATATAACGTAAGGCTTTAATATTAGAGAGTTTTGAACTCGCACCAATTAAGCCAATAATGACAGAAAGCAAGAGTGATAACAGCGCAAGCTGTATGGTCATCCATGTTCCGCTAAGAAGGAGTGGCCCATAGCCAGAAAAAGACATGACTCATCTTCTCCTTAAAAACAATATCTAATATTGATGAGATGAGAATAGATTTAAAAATGTCGGCACTCAGCCGACATTTTTCACATCATTAGTAAATGCTAAAAGAGAAGTATTTTTTCTCGAGTTTCTTGTATGTGCCATCCGCAATGATTGCAGCGAGTGCCTTGTCAATATTCGCTTTCAAGTCTGCATCTTCTTTACGTAAACCGATAGCCGCACCTACACCCAATGTTTTGACATCAACCACATTGCCACCAGCAAAAGCGAAGTTTTTGCCTTTTGGTTGTTTTAAGAAAGCGCCATCAACCATGATTGCATCTTGTAAAGTTGCATCCAAACGACCAGACATCATGTCTTGGTAAATCAAATCTTGAGTTGGATAAGGGACAACACTTACACCTTTTGGAGCCCAATAAGTTTTAGCGTAAGTTTCTTGAATTGTGCCCTGCTGTACACCGACATGCTTACCTTTTAATGAAGTAGGTGTTGGTAATAACGGCGAACCTTTTTTTGCAACCATACGCGTTGGCGTGTTGTAGATTTTGCTACTAAATAAAATTTGTTTTGCACGTTCATCAGTAACAGTCATTGATGAAAGAATGCCATCAAATTTTTTCGCTTTAAGTGCGGGAATCATCCCGTCAAAAGAGTTTTCAACCCAAACACATTTGGCTTTGAGTTTTGCACAAATAGCATTACCCAAATCAACATCAAAACCAGTTAACTTGCCATCTGGTGTTTTATATTCAAACGGCGCATAAGACGACTCAGTACCAAAACGAATCACCTTCCAATCCTTTGCTTGGACATTCGTCGCAACAGCAGCCAGAACTAAGGTTGTTGAAACGAATATTTTTTTCATAAAGCTTGCCATCTTGAAGCTTCTCCTTAAAACACAAATAAGGTGATAAAAACTTGAGTATTTCGAACTTACTCATCTGCTGAAATAACAGCAATTTCTATACCATAAGTTAAGGATTTATGAAGATGTCTAAGCAATGATCTGTATTGACGGATTAAATGTTGAAAAATCAATCAAATTTTAAGATTAAGTTTTGAGCGTATAAGCTTCAGCAATATTATGCTGCTCGACCAAAGTACGAATTGTATATTCATGACCAGTTTCTTTATCACAGGCAAATTCACATTTCTGGTCGAAAGGTAAAGCTGTACCGCCAAGTAATGGACAGCCTGCGAAAAGTTCAGCGACCCAATCTACAAACACTTTTACTTTAAGCGATAAATGACGGTTTTGAAGATAAACTGCTGAAATCGGCATCGGCGCTGGCGTCCACTGAGGCAATACCTCTTTTAATAAACCTGATTCTAAATGATTGGTGAGCATATAACGTGGGCCTTGAATTATACCAAAACCTTGCAAAGCCAAGTCGATATAAGCATCACCGTCATTTACCGAAACACGTCCACGTACTGACACACTTTTAATTAAATCATCAACCACAAAGTCCCAATCGAAGTTGCGTCCGGTACGGCTTGAAAAGAAGTGAATCGCTTTATGATTTTTTTGCAAATCTTCAATTGAGGTAGGTTCGCCATATTTTTCTAAATAAATCGGTGAAGCAGCTGTTGCACACTGGAAAGTTCCGATACGACGCGCAATTAAGCTTGAATCTTTTAATTCACCCACCCGAATTGCACAATCAACCGCTTCTCCAACCAAGTCTACAGGTCGGTCGTTCAGACCAATCACTAAATCAATATCAGGATAGCGTGCATGAAAATCGCGGAGCCTTGGAATTAAAATTAAACGTCCAATCGATACAGGCACATCAATACGAAGCTGACCTCTTGGCCCCCGCTCTGCATCATGAAAAGAAGATTCAATATCGGCAACATCCGCTAAAATACGGGCTGTCCGATCATAATATACGGCGCCATCCGGTGTGAGACTAATTTTTCGTGTTGTCCGATTAAGCAATCGAACTTGTAAATGCTTCTCTAAAGCCTGAATGGTTGTAGTCACAGAAGCACGCGGTAAACCCAAACTATCAGCTGCTAAACTGAAACTATTTGTTTCAACAACTTTGTTGAATACTCTCATGGCATGAAATAGATCCACACGCACACTCCTATTAATGCATTTTCTAGTGCAAACACATCAATTGTTATAAAAATACGAATAGTGTTATCAAATTTAATATATTTATTCGTGATTGACAAACTTTTATGCTCCGTCCATTCCATAAACCCTGTTTCTCCCATACGGACCATAACTAAAAGTCTGAAAACAGGTATCCAAATAACTAGGAGCACCTCATGTCATTTTCCCGCAAACAGTTTGCACTGTCTGCCATCTTTGTCGCTATTTTAGCAACCGGTGGCAGTTTTATGTTGTTACATGAAAATGCCGATGCAAAAGCTGCACCAACCACTGCCCAACAAGCTGCTACTGTTGATGTAGCCCCAGTAGTAAGCAAAACCATTACCGATTGGCAAGAATATTCCGGTCGTTTAGAAGCAATTGATCAAGTTGATATTCGGCCTCAAGTTTCAGGAAAACTCATTGCCGTACATTTCAAAGATGGAAGCCTCGTTAAAAAAGGTGATTTACTTTTCACAATCGACCCTCGTCCTTTTGAAGCAGAACTGAACCGTGCAAAAGCCCAGCTTGCTTCAGCTGAAGCACAGGTAACATATACCGCAAGCAATCTTTCGCGTATTCAACGTCTCATTCAGAGTAATGCTGTTTCTCGCCAAGAACTGGATTTAGCCGAAAATGATGCACGTTCAGCGAATGCTAACCTACAAGCCGCTAGAGCTGCTGTCCAATCTGCACGTTTAAATCTAGAATACACCCGTATTACAGCACCTGTCAGCGGCCGGATTTCACGAGCTGAAGTGACCGTGGGTAATGTCGTCTCTGCAGGTAATGGCGCACAGGTTTTAACAAGTTTAGTGTCTGTATCACGCCTATACGCATCTTTCGATGTTGATGAACAAACTTACCTGAAATATATCAGTAATCAGCGTAATTCAGCACAAGTACCTGTCTATATGGGACTTGCCAATGAAACAGGCTTTACTCGCGAAGGTACAATCAACTCAATCGACAACAACCTGAATACAACCTCAGGTACGATCCGTGTTCGCGCAACTTTTGACAATCCAAACGGTGTTTTATTACCAGGCCTATATGCACGAATTCGTTTAGGTGGAGGCCAACCTCGCCCAGCGATTCTGATTAGTCCAACCGCGGTTGGTGTCGACCAAGATAAACGTTTTGTCGTAGTAGTGGATGCGAAAAATCAAACTGCTTACCGCGAAGTAAAACTCGGTGCCCAACAAGATGGCTTGCAAATCGTAAATAGTGGATTACAAGCGGGTGATCGTATTGTAGTGAATGGTTTACAACGGATTCGTCCGGGTGACCCTGTTACACCGCATCTCGTTCCTATGCCAAATTCACAAATCACTGCTAGCGCTACTCCTCCTCAACCTCAGCCAACAGATAAAACATCAACTCCGGCAAAAGGTTAATCACATATGAATATTTCTAAATTTTTTATTGATCGGCCGATCTTTGCTGGTGTGCTATCAGTCTTGATTTTACTCGCCGGTCTCCTTTCGGTATTTCAGTTACCGATTTCTGAATATCCCGAGGTTGTTCCACCATCTGTGGTGGTACGTGCCCAATATCCGGGTGCAAACCCAAAAGTGATTGCTGAAACGGTTGCTTCTCCGCTCGAAGAGTCAATCAACGGCGTCGAAGACATGCTGTATATGCAATCTCAAGCAAACAGCGACGGTAACCTAACCATTACGGTGAACTTTAAGCTCGGTATCGACCCAGACAAAGCCCAACAATTGGTTCAAAACCGTGTATCTCAGGCCATGCCTCGTTTACCGGAAGATGTACAGCGTTTAGGTGTAACCACACTAAAAAGCTCGCCTACTTTAACCATGGTGGTGCATCTAACCTCCCCAGATAATCGCTATGACATGACCTACTTACGTAACTATGCGGTGCTCAACGTAAAAGACCGTTTGGCACGTTTACAGGGTGTAGGTGAAGTCGGTTTATTTGGTTCTGGTGACTACGCAATGCGCGTATGGCTCGACCCGCAAAAAGTAGCGCAGCGTAACCTCACCGCGACCGAAATTGTGAATGCAATCCGTGAACAAAATATTCAGGTTGCAGCGGGTACAATCGGTGCCTCACCAAGTAATTCACCTTTACAGCTTTCAGTCAATGCTCAAGGCCGCTTAACGACTGAACAAGAATTTGCAGATATCATTTTAAAAACTGCCCCTGATGGCGCGGTTACCCGATTGGGTGATGTTGCACGTGTTGAACTTGCAGCCTCTCAATACGGCTTACGTTCATTACTTGATAATAAACAAGCTGTCGCAATTCCAATTTTCCAAGCTCCGGGTGCGAATGCTTTACAAGTTTCCGATCAAGTGCGTAGCACGATGAAGGAGCTTTCAAAAGATTTTCCATCTTCAATTAAATACGACATTGTTTATGACCCGACTCAATTCGTACGTGCCAGTATTAAAGCGGTCGTTCACACCTTACTTGAAGCAATTGCACTGGTTGTTGTGGTCGTTATTTTATTCTTACAAACATGGCGTGCCTCAATCATTCCATTGCTTGCCGTACCAGTTTCAATTATTGGTACATTCGCGCTCATGCTCGCTTTTGGTTACTCAATCAATGCGCTATCACTGTTCGGGATGGTGCTTGCCATCGGGATTGTGGTCGATGACGCGATTGTGGTCGTCGAAAATGTCGAGAGGAATATTGAAGCGGGCTTAAACCCAAGGGAGGCGACTTACCGTGCCATGCGAGAAGTCAGTGGACCGATTATTGCCATTGCTTTAACACTTGTTGCAGTATTCGTACCTCTTGCCTTTATGACAGGCTTAACTGGGCAATTCTATAAACAATTTGCCATGACCATTGCCATTTCAACGGTTATTTCGGCTTTTAACTCACTCACCCTATCTCCAGCTTTGACAGCGCTGTTACTTAAAGGACATGATGCTAAACCCGATGCCTTAACACGTATTATGAATCGTGTATTCGGTCGTTTCTTTGCACTGTTTAACCGTGTGTTTTCACGTGCTTCAGACCGTTATAGTCAAGGCGTCAGCCGTGTCATTTCCCATAAAGCTTCGGCAATGGGTGTCTATGCAGCACTTCTAGGTTTAACCGTTGGTATTTCCTATATTGTTCCGGGCGGTTTCGTTCCTGCTCAAGACAAACAATATTTGATTAGCTTTGCGCAGCTACCAAACGGCGCATCATTAGATCGTACCGAAGCAGTCATTCGTAAAATGAGTGATACTGCGCTTAAACAACCTGGTGTAGAAAGTGCGGTTGCCTTTCCTGGCCTATCAATTAACGGTTTCACCAATAGCTCGAGTGCCGGTATTGTCTTTGTGACTTTAAAGCCATTTGATGAACGTAAGGCAAAAGACTTATCTGCAAATGCAATTGCAGGTGCGCTCAACCAGAAATATTCAGCTATTCAAGATGCCTATATCGCGGTTTTCCCACCACCACCAGTGATGGGCTTAGGCACGATGGGCGGCTTTAAACTGCAACTTGAAGACCGAGGTGCCTTAGGCTATTCAGCCTTGAACGATGCTGCACAAAACTTTATGAAGGCAGCACAATCAGCCCCTGAACTTGGTCCAATGTTCTCAAGTTATCAAATTAACGTACCTCAACTAAATGTAGATCTGGACCGTGTAAAAGCTAAACAGCAAGGCGTTGCTGTGACAGATGTTTTCAACACTATGCAGATTTATTTAGGTTCTCAGTACGTTAACGACTTTAACCGTTTTGGACGTGTTTATCAGGTTCGTGCACAAGCCGATGCGCCTTTCCGTGCTAACCCTGAAGATATTTTGCAGCTTAAAACCCGTAATAGTGCCGGACAAATGGTGCCATTATCTTCATTGGTGAATGTAACTCAAACCTATGGTCCTGAAATGGTCGTTCGTTATAACGGTTACACATCAGCAGATATTAACGGCGGCCCTGCCCCAGGTTATTCATCTAGCCAAGCAGAAGCTGCGGTTGAACGTATTGCTGCACAAACTCTACCGCGTGGTATCAAGTTTGAATGGACAGATTTAACTTACCAAAAAATCTTGGCTGGTAATGCTGGACTTTGGGTATTCCCTATTAGCGTATTACTCGTGTTCTTAGTATTAGCTGCTCAGTATGAAAGCTTAACCCTACCATTAGCAGTTATCTTAATTGTACCAATGGGAATCTTAGCGGCTCTGACAGGTGTCTGGTTGACAGCTGGAGATAACAACATCTTTACTCAAATCGGTCTAATGGTACTGGTCGGGCTAGCCTGTAAAAATGCCATCTTAATTGTCGAATTTGCGAGGGAACTTGAAATGCAAGGCGCGACTGCCTTTAAAGCAGCCGTTGAAGCAAGTCGTCTACGTTTACGCCCAATTTTAATGACCTCTATTGCATTTATTATGGGTGTAGTACCACTGGTTACTTCAACTGGCGCAGGTTCTGAAATGCGACATGCGATGGGTGTTGCCGTATTCTTCGGCATGATCGGTGTAACATTCTTTGGTTTATTCCTCACCCCGGCCTTTTACGTTCTGATTCGTACCCTCAACAGCAAACATAAACTGCATTCTGCGGCAGTTCATGAAGCGCCGTTAGCTAGCCCACACGATCATTAAGGAGGACATTTGGTGATTACATCAAAACAAAACTGGTTGTTGTCCTCACTCATGGGAAGCCTGCTCCTTGCAGGCTGCTCATTGGCCCCAGAATATCAACCTGCAAAAGTTATAGTGCCAGTCAAATTCAAAGAATCTGACCCCAAACTTGAAGATAATAACTGGAAGATTGCCCAACCTGCTGATCAGCAAACTCGTGGTGAATGGTGGCGCATTTACAATGATGCTCAACTGAATGAACTTGAACAGCAAGCTATCGCAGGCAACCAGAACCTAAAAGCGGTGGCAGCAAATATTCAGGCTTCACGTGCACTACGTTCGGCAGCTCAAGCTGAACGCTTACCAAGTATTGATGCCGGATTTGGGCCAACCCGCCAAAAGCCGTCTCCGGCTTCACTCGGTTTAGATGACAATGCACATACTTCGGCTCAAACCTTATGGCGAGCTCAAGCCAATGTTTCATATGAGCTCGATTTATTTGGTCGTGTAGCAAGTAGTGTCAACGCAGCAACAGCGGATCTACAGCAACAAGAGGCACTATATCAGTCGGCACTTTTAGCTCTACAAGCGGATGTAGCTCAAGGTTATTTTCTGATACGTCAACTTGATACCGAACAAGCAATTTATAACCGTACAATCAAATTATTAGGTGAAACACGAGATTTAATGCAGCTTCGTTTTAAAAACGGACTGGTCAGTGAATTAGATGTTTCTCGTGCACAAACCGAACTTGCTACCGCACAAACCACTGCCCTAAATATTGCTCGTAACAGAGCCAGTGCAGAACATGCGCTTGCAGTCTTATTAGGAAAACCACCAGCAGACTTTAACTTGGCAGTTCAACCTTTAACTGCAAATAGTATCCGTCTCCCTGCCGGTTTGCCGTCAACTTTACTTGAAAGACGACCCGACATTGCGGCTGCAGAGCGTGCAATGGCAGCAGATAATGCGCGTATTGGAATTGCTCGTGCAGCATTTTTCCCAAAACTCAGTCTTACAGGAGCTTTAGGTTATGAATCTTCAAGTTTAAGCGAGTTGGGCAAATGGTCGAGTCGGACTTTTTTACTAGGACCTGTCGCCGGTACTATTTTGTCGTTACCTTTATTTGATGGTGGACAACGTAAAGCAGGCGTTGCTCAAGCAAGAGCGGCTTATGAGGAAAGCGTCGCCAACTATAGACAAACTGTACTAAATGCATTTCGCGAAGTTGAAAATGGTTTATCTGATCAAAGAATTCTCGATCAGCAAATTCAGGCTCAAAACCAAGCACTCTCCTCTTCTCGTCATGCCAATCAACTTTCTCATTTACGTTATCGAGAAGGTGCTATTAGCTATCTTGATGTAATTGATTCTGACCGCACTATTTTGCAACAAGAACAATTAGCAGCTCAGCTGAAAGGTAGCCAAATCATTGCAAGCATCAATTTAATCCGTGCTTTAGGGGGCGGTTGGAGTAGTTAATAAAAAAAGCGCCTTACGGCGCTTTTTTATATACACAAATTATTTTGCATATACAGGGAATTTTGCACAAACAGCTTCAACTTTTGCTTTTACATCAGCAATAACTTTTTCGTCACCTTTGCTATCAATCACGTCAGCGATCCAACCAGCAAGTTCACGAACTTCAGCTTCACCAAAACCACGAGTTGTTACTGCCGGAGTACCGATACGGATACCAGAAGTCACAAATGGAGAACGTGGATCATTTGGAACTGAGTTTTTGTTCACAGTAATGTGAGCAGCACCTAACCAAGCGTCTGCATCTTTACCAGTTACGTCTTGTTTGATTAAAGATAACAAGAATAAGTGGTTGTCTGTACCACCAGAAACAACATCATAACCACGTGCGATGAATACTTCAGCCATTGCTTGAGCATTTTTCACAACTTGTTGTTGGTAAGCTTTAAAGTCGTCAGACATTGCTTCTTTGAAGCAGATTGCTTTAGCAGCAATCGCATGCATTAATGGACCACCTTGGTTACCAGGGAATACAGCTGATTGAAGTTTTTTCTCGATTTCTTCATTCGCTTTTGCAAGGATTAAACCAGAACGTGGACCACGAAGTGTTTTGTGAGTCGTCGTTGTTGTTACGTCAGCAATTTGAACTGGGTTTGGATATACACCAGCAGCAACAAGACCAGCAACGTGAGCCATATCAACAAAAAGGTAAGCACCAACTTTGTCCGCGATGTCACGGAAACGTTGCCAATCCACAACACGGCTATAAGCAGAGAAACCAGCAACGATCATACGTGGCTTGTGTTCCAATGCTAAACGTTCAACTTCTTCGTAATCAATCTCACCAGTTTCAGCATTTAGACCATACTGAACCGCATTATAAGTTTTACCAGAGAAGCTTACTTTTGCACCGTGAGTCAAGTGACCACCGTGAGCCAAGCTCATACCTAAAACTGTATCGCCCGGGTTAAGAAGCGCTAAATAAACAGCAGAGTTAGCTTGTGAGCCAGCGTGTGGTTGAACGTTTGCGTAATCTGCACCAAAAAGTTCTTTAGCACGGTCAATCGCCATTTGCTCAATAACATCTACAAATTCGCAACCGCCATAATAGCGTTTGCCAGGATAACCTTCTGCGTATTTGTTCGTAAGTTTTGATCCTTGCGCTTCCATTACCGCAGGAGAGCAATAGTTTTCAGATGCAATTAACTCGATATGTGCTTCTTGACGCTCATCTTCAGAAGCAATTGCTTGAGCTAATTCTGGATCAAATTCAGAAATGGAAATATTGGCAAACATTAGCGGGGGTCCTATAAATTAGGGCTTTTAAGCCGTGCTAAGATTGCGGCATATTGTAGCATGAACTTTATAATTAAACAGAATGAAGTTAGCTCAGTTTTAAATAAAAATGGCTCAAGTTTTATAAAAAATGAGCCATTGTTTATAAATCAATTAAAAAGCTCGTTTAAAGCTTATATTTTAAATTTATCCATCGTTAATTTTAGCTTACAATAATATTAAAAAGTCTTTAAATATCAATAACTCTACTGAGCTGCCAGTAAAGACTGAACATTTCCAACAATATTATCTACATTACTACTCATCGCCGTCCCATGATCCCAGTTACCCGTCACATAACTATTAATTTTAGTACCTACGACAGTGGCATTAGATATCAAGATATCCGTTGCTACTTTAGGTACTGTCGAATCTGCTAAACCCTGATAGATAATGATTGGTGTCGTAACTTTTACTTGTAACGGCTGCGAATCTTTATCTAAAAATGTTTTAACTAACGGTACAGCCATAAAGTTAGGCTGTGTGCGGGTATAACCGTCAAGTGTTCCATTATGTTCTGTAACATACTGAGTCATACCCGCTCCAAAGGCCTGTCCTAATGGTCCAGAACAAATTGTTTCCGCTTGTTGGGCAATACTTGAAATTTGTGGAGTAAATACTTGTGGATAATCAAAAGTGGGTTGTGTGTTGCGAATACCAGCTGTGACTAAAGCTGTATAAGTGTCAAGTTGAGCATACATTGAGATCTTTTTATCTAGAGTTGCATTCGCAACAGACTGCTCGCCTGCTATTAAAATAAAACCTAAATTAGAAGCAGGCGCTACGGCTACTGTACCTTTATATTCTAGTTGTGCACGGCTCGCATACTGTGCAGCTCCTAATGCAGCATGCCCACCTTGAGAATGACCTACAGTGACCCATTTTTTCGAAGTTAATAAATTACGTTGAGATAAATAGTTACGCGCTGCAACCACTGCATCGGTAATTGAAAAAGCCTCACTTTTAACATTTAAGAAAGGATGTATACCTGGGGTACCCAAACCTTCATAATCAGGTGCCACAACAACATAACCTGCTGCTAATAATTTACTAATTAAATCTTTTGTACTGTCTGCTAAAGCTGCTTTACTTGGTGCACATACATCTGCCACACCCGTAGTGCCATGCGCCCAGACTACAATGGGCCAACCGCCGACTGGTGGTGGAGTGTTTGGTGTAAACACTAGACTTGTTGCCTGCACTTCTTGTCCACTTTGACCTAACATTTTATAAGTTAAAATACTACTTTCTGCGGCAACTGATCCTAAGTTAGTACTTGTATAGGCTTCAACTTTAACAACTGGATTTTGAATATTATTGGTTGGAGTTCCGGATGGATTAGTAGTAGCTGGACCATCATCACTACTTCCGCCTCCACAAGCGACTAAAAATAAACTCGTACTAAGAACGCTCGTCATTAACAGTTTCATTTTCATTGGTATATCTTCCCTTAAATTCCATTTTTGTTGTGCTTTAGTTTTTTAATCAACATTCTCTAATGTCTTAAAAACAATTACGCCTAATCTTAATTTTCCGCAAGTTCTATTCGACAAAATCAATCCCTGAAAAATTCTATTTTTGATATAAATTGTCGTTCTCACCACTTTCAGCCTCACTTCAGGTTTTAAAGTGCGAGGCCAACTGTTAACATTCTTGATTACTCGTAATTGTTTAAAGGGCCGGATATGCAAGCCATTATTTTAGATACAGAAACACATACACTAAATGGTTTGCCTATTGAAATTGCATATGCCCCAATTGAAATTAATGCAGGCAAGCTCACCTTAGATAAAAGCAAATTGTTTGATCAACTTTATCAAGTTGGGACCCCTATCTCTTACGCGGCTATGGCAGTACACCATATATTAGAATCGGATTTAGAAAATCAGCCCCACTATAAAACTTTTAAATTGCCAGACACTACAACTTATATTATTGGCCACAATATTGATTATGATATTGCCGCGATTGCACGTTGCGGTGTAGATGTTTCTCATATCAAACCGATTTGTACGCTAGCTTTAGCACGCAAAACCTGGCCTGATGCAGAAGCGCATAATATCTCAGCACTGATCTATATGATTTCTCAAGGCAGTAGTAAAGCTCGAGAATTACTCAAAGGCGCGCACCGTGCCGATGCGGATATTATTTTAACTGCCAATATCTTGATGCATATTGTCTATCATTTAAATATTCAAGACATTGAAGAGTTGTACCGAGTTTCTGAAGAAGCACGTATTCCCACAACAATTAACTTTGGCAAGCATAAAGGTACAGCTATTGCTGAACTCCCTAAAGACTATATTCAATGGCTATTGCGCCAAGACGAGCTGGATGTTTACCTACGTAAAGCATTAGAAAGTGCATTTTAACGGCCTAAATAGATGATATTCATAAATTCTTCATCATATTGTCATTTTTGAGTTTTATCGTTAGCCCCATTTATATTTTATTAAGAACAGTACTGTTTGATAGAAAAAATCAAACAGGCTGCTTCATTTTTATATTGGGGAAAAATGATGGCTGGTTTTTATCGAACCAATTTGGGAAGAGTCGCGCTTCAACAACGTAATATTGCTTTAAATGCCAAACAAAGACGTTTACTTCTATTAATTGATCATGAAGATTTTCAAAGTCTCAATACCGAGTTTAAAAAACGTATTGCTCCACCAGAACTCATTCAACAACTTATTGACTTAAAGCTTATTGCTCCTATTAGCGAAAACAATTCAGAATTTACTGAACAAATAGCTCTCTCAGAATCACCTACCACGGGTTTAGAAGTAAAAGTGCAACAAAAAAGCACTATAGATGTAAATGAAAGTACCGATCTGACTAGAGAAATTAAAGTTTCTCTAGAACCATCATGCCATTCTTCAAATATTGAAAATACTCAGCCACCAATTCCTGTTCAACAACTTACTTTTGAAGAAATACAACTATTAATGAAACAAAGCTTAAGCCAATACTGTGGACTTATGGCCAAACCACTTATTCAAAAAATAGAACAAATTAAAAATCTTCAAGAACTAAAAATGTGCCAAATGCAATGGATTACCAGTTTGCAAGAGTCAAGGATTCCCCCTCATGAGCTGGCGCATACGCTTCACTCTATTAATTATTCAATTCAGCTCATTCAGCAAAAGAACTAAAACATAACAAGCTGCTGTTTAATTAAGCATTAAATTCACTTGGTACGTATTTCGTGCTTTACCTGCAAGTGTTTTTTTCCTATGATGTGCCCCACACATGCGCTCGTAGCTCAGTTGGATAGAGTACAGGTTTCCGAAGCCTGGGGTCGTGGGTTCGATCCCCGCCGAGCGCACCATTTTATATATAATAACTTCATAAATTTATCTCAATTTTATAAAATTCCGACTATTTTACTTGGTTTATTAATCATTATCGCTCAAAATATACCCCTCTTTCATAATGTGAGAATTTCATGACTGATGCTTTGGTTTTAAGAGATTTGTCCAAAACATATCGTAATGGTTTTCAGGCGTTAAAAGGTATTAACCTCACTGTGCCTGAAGGTGAATTTTATGCGTTGTTAGGTCCAAATGGCGCCGGCAAATCAACAACCATTGGTATTATCAGCTCCCTCACGAAAAAGACCTCAGGAACAGTTGAGATTTTTGGACATAATCTCGATACTCATCCATCCTTGGCAAAACAGCAGCTTGGCGTTGTCCCTCAGGAATTTAACTTTGGGCAGTTTGAAAAAGCATTTGATATTTTAGTAACGCAAGCTGGTTATTACGGTATCCATAGAAAGATTGCAGAAAAGCGTGCAGAACATTATTTAGAAAAACTGGGCCTATGGGAAAAACGTAATATACAAGCACGTATGCTGTCAGGTGGTATGAAACGCCGTCTTATGATTGCCCGTGCCATGATGCATGAACCCAAACTTCTTATTTTAGATGAGCCTACTGCGGGTGTAGATATTGAGTTACGCCGCTCTATGTGGGATTTTCTGACCGAAATGAACGAAAACGGTACTTCTATTATTTTAACGACACATTATCTCGAAGAAGCAGAAATGTTGTGTCGTCAAATTGCCATCATTGACCGTGGTGTCATTAAAGAAGATACCAGCATGAAAAGTTTCTTAAACCAGCTGAGTGAAGAGTCTTTTATTTTTGATTTGGCTGAACCTATTGCCCCACTCCAGCTCAATATTATTGGTGTGAAGTTCAATTTAATTGATAGTAGTACTTTAGAAGTAACAATGGATAAAGCACATACATTAAATGATTTATTCCAACTTTTAGAGTCACAAGGTATTCGTGTTCGCAGCATGCGAAATAAATCGAATCGTCTTGAAGAGCTATTTGTCAAAATGGTCGAGAAAAATCTTGAAGGAGCGGCAAAATGAACTTTAACCAACTGCAAATTGCCCTCTGGACTCTAGTTCGTAAAGAAGTACGCCGATTTCTACGCATTTGGCCACAAACCTTATTACCACCTGCAATTACCATGAGTTTGTACTTTGTCATTTTCGGTAATTTAGTTGGCTCACGTATTGGTGACATGGGTGGCGTAAGTTACATGCAATTTATTGTACCTGGCCTCATCATGATGGCTGTCATTACCAACAGTTATGCCAATGTATCATCGAGTTTCTTTAGTGTGAAATTTCAAAAAAGCATTGAAGAGCTGATTATGAGCCCTGTACCTCTGCATATTATTTTGTGGGGCTATGTTATTGGTGGTATTTGTCGAGGTGTCTTGGTTGGTGCAATCGTTACCGCGATGAGTATGTTTTTTACTGATCTTTTTCTCCATAACTGGTTCGTAACTATATATACAGTATTAATTACATCCGTTTTATTTTCTTTAGGCGGTTTTATTAATGCAGTCTATGCAAAATCATTTGATGATATTTCTATTATTCCAACATTTGTACTTACTCCACTTACCTATTTAGGTGGTGTGTTTTATGCCATTAGTGCACTTGGTCCTTTTTGGCAAAAACTTTCTTTAATTAATCCTATTGTTTATATGGTAAATGCTTTCCGTTTCGGCATTTTAGGTCATAGTGACGTGAACGTTTCGTTCTCTTTAATCATTGTGACATTATGCTGTGCTGTACTTTACGGAATTGCTTATTATTTACTTGCTCGTGGTTCAGGAATGCGTGAATGAGTGTCGAACAGTCTTTATTGGGTAAAGAAACCCAATATCCAACTAGCTATCAACCCGATGTGTTATTTCCAATTGCACGTGCTCAATCTCGTGAAAAATATGCTCATATCGAAGGTATAACCCAAGGTAAAGATTGGTGGCACGTTTTCGAAATTTCTTGGTTGAATGCTCATGGTATTCCACAGGTTGCTATCGGCAGAATTACACTGCCAGCTTCTTCACCGAATTTGATTGAATCAAAGTCATTAAAACTTTATTTCAATAGTCTTAACTTCACTCAGTTTGACTCTACACAGTCATTCATTGAAACAGTTGAAAAAGATCTATCTGCTGCGGCAGGTGCAAAAGTTGAATTAACCCTATTTCAAGTAGATGATTTAGAGATTTCTAAACCTCAAGGGATCTGTATTGATAATCTTATGCCAGAGCGTTTAGAACAACATCCTGATGCTACTCTCTTAAAACTTGATGAGTCAGGTGAAGAAATCGAAGTTGAACTGTATTCTCATCTTTTGAGAAGTAACTGCCCAGTCACGGGCCAGCCGGATTGGGGGACAGTTTTTATTCGTTTTAAGGGCAAAAAACCTTGTTATCGTAGTCTTTTAGCCTATATTATTTCGTACCGTCAGCATAACGGTTTCCACGAACAATGTGTCGAACAAATCTTTGCCGATATTTGGCAAAATTTGCAACCTGAAAAGCTGATGGTTTATGCAACTTATACTCGCCGCGGTGGACTTGATATCAATCCTTGCCGAGTATCGGATCTTACATGGATGCCAAAACCGATTCGATTGGCACGACAATAAAACGAATAATTTGAGGATACACCATGCCGTTTTTTGGTTTTACCCCTTCTGAAGGCTTATTGAATGATATACAGACTGGAATTGCGAATAAAAATTCTAGTGAACCGTTATATCCACTTCGAGACAAAATCGCTTTACAACTCAATGAAGAAATTATTGAAAATGTACTTACTCAGTTAGTACAACATTTCCCAGCGAGTGAAAAAAGAGATACCGCCGAAAAACTAGCTGGTTATGTCAAATCAACAGTTGCCGTGCTTTTAAAGCAATTACTCAGCAAAGCGCCAAACGATGTGGTTAAACAGTCAGTTGAGTTTTCAGAGAAAAGCTTATTTAAAGATCCGCAAGGCCAATATAAAGTTGGCGTAGCTTTAGATGCTGGCCTAGTTACCAACTTGAAGCATAATTTTGCCGAGCTTCAAGCGGGTAATGATATTAATAAAGCAGCATTAGCAGAACTATATAAACAGTTCGGTGATGCTATGGTGAGACATTTTATGTCTGACTTTAATAAAACATTAGATTTAGGCATGATTAAGCGTAAAGCAGCCGATATTGGCGCTGCTGCTGTAACTAAAGCAGTTCATATTGCGATCGACAAACTCATTCCAAGTTTAAATCGCACTGAACTAAAAGCGATGGCTGAATATCATGATGGACTATTCTTTAACTAATAAAAAATAGTCTATCGGAAACCTGGTGAGAGCCAGGTTTTTTTATTGCAAAATATTGATATACATTGTCATAAATCAGGTTTATGTTAGCATGCGCCAAGCACTGATTGACCTTTAGTTAAAGCCGCATGTCTCCTAGTCCACAATATAAATTTTTACGCCAAGCTCCTCGAGATGGCCTTAGTACTGCCATGCAACCTTCGCGCTGGCAGCAGCTTCATATTGACCCTTGGTTATGCCTATTTTTATTCCTAAATGCATTGTTAGGTTTAACGGTACTTTATAGTGCATCTGCACAAGATGTGGGACTCGTCAGTAAACAGGCCATGAGCTTTGGTATCGGCTTTCTGGTCATGATTAGCCTAGCGCAAATTCCACCCAAGGTTTATCAAGCTTTTTCACCTTATTTTTATTTATTTGGCCTGTTTTCCTTAATTGGCGTTATGGTTTTTGGTGAAGTTCGCATGGGTGCGCAGCGCTGGATCGATATTCCGGGGTTCGGGAGTGTTCAACCCAGCGAATTTATGAAAATTGGCATGCCAATGATGGTTGCATGGTTTTTAGCTCGCAAACCTCTTCCTCCTAGCTTCTCGCAGGTTATTTTGTCTTTAATGTTAATTGGTGTTCCATTTTTACTTATTGCAGAACAGCCTGACCTAGGAACATCACTATTAGTATTAGCAAGTGGGATTTTTGTACTGTTCTTAAGTGGGTTATCTTGGCGCATGATCGGTGCAGCAGCAGCTTGTGCAGCTATTGTGATTCCAATTGCATGGGAATTCCTTTTACACGACTATCAACGTCAACGGGTATTAACATTGCTTGACCCGGAAGCGGATGCTTTAGGAACAGGCTGGAACATTATTCAGTCCAAAACAGCAATCGGTTCTGGTGGGTTCTCAGGGAAAGGTTTCCTCGAAGGTACTCAATCACATTTACACTTCTTACCAGAAGGCCATACTGACTTTATTATTGCTGCTTACTCAGAAGAATTCGGTTTAATTGGTGTACTTATATTAGTAATTCTTTATTCAGCCATTATTTTTAGAACATTTCAAATCGGTTTACAGAGCTTTCACAATTATGGCCGATTAGTGGCTGGCGCGTTTGGTTTGTCTTTTTTTGTTTATGTATTTGTAAACGCAGGAATGGTCAGTGGTATTTTACCTGTAGTAGGTGTTCCCTTACCTTTTATGAGTTATGGCGGTACCGCTATTATTACTTTAATGGCCACTTTTGGTTTAGTCATGTCTATTCATACACATCGATAATCTGGAATTTAAAAAAGATATGTTGTCTCAATTTGTTAATAAAACTTTAAAAGTGCTTGCCTTGTGTACTGGCCTTATTAGCACAAGTCATTTTGCTCAGGCCAATGATTTTGTAACTCATCCTAACTATTTAAATTTTAAACAAAAAGCCATGAGCACTTATGGCTTAAGCGGTGAACAGGTTGACGCTGCTATGAATGGTGCAAAAAATTTACCAAACATTATAAATATTATGACTCGCCCTGGTGAAAGTAAGCCTTGGTACGACTATCGCTCTATGTTTTTAGTCGAAGGTACTATTCAACGTGGTGTCCGCTTTAAAAACCAATATGCCGATGCTCTCAATCGTGCTGAACAACAATTTGGTGTCTCTCAAGCGGTTATTCTAGGCATTTTAGGTGTTGAAACAGGTTATGGAGCCAATAAAGGCTCGTTTATTACTCGTGATGCACTTGCAACGTTAGCTTTTGGCTATCCTCGCCGTGCTGAATATTTTGGTGATGAGTTAGCTGCTCTCATTGCATGGACTTACAAAGAAGGCTATCCAACCAATAGTATTGTAGGTTCTTATGCTGGTGCCATTGGCTTCCCGCAGTTTATGCCAAGCAACATTAGTAAGTACGGGGTCGACTTTGATGGTAATGGTCATATCGACCTACGAAACTCTGCAGAAGATGCGATTGGCTCAATCGCAAATTACTTAGCAAAACAAGGCTGGCAACGCGATCAACCTATCGGTTTTATGGCTCGTTACACAGGTTCAAATCCGGAAAGTATCATTGCTAAAGATTTGACCCAGCCCACTCCGTATGGTGCACTAAAAAATCAAGGGATTTCCCCTTTAAATCCGTTAGTCAAAATTGATGACTTAGATATGGTAAATGTTATTCAATTACAAGACTATAATGGTCCAATTTACTATTTAACCTATCCGAACTTTCAAGTAATTACGACTTATAACAAAAGCCGAATGTATGCGACTGCCGTATGGTTATTAGGTACAGAAGTAGCTAGCCGATAGGCTAGCTTTTTAATGAGTTTATGTAAAAGTCAATAAATATTTTTGTTAAATCGATCACAATACGAACATTTTAAATACCTTGTTACATATTTGGTTATTTTTTAACCTAAAACTGTAAGTTTTTGCCCTTTTTGTAACTATTTCTCGTTAAAGACTAGACACTCTCCGTAAGCGATGAATATTATCCACCCCAATCAAGCAATTGCAAAAGTGAATAATTAGGCATGTTCACTTCAATTTTTAGCTCTTTGGCTAAATGAAAAAGTGCATGTTCTCAGGAGTTTATATAAATGCAGTTATCGCTGAAATACATTCTTGCACTGACGGCTAGTTTAAGCATGGCCCCACTGCACGCTGAAATGATGCAATCATCATCATTAAATAGCGATGTAGATGGTCCAAATGCAAATTTAGCTGCTCGTGTGTTGAGTAAAGATACTCAAAACTTTAATTCTCGTTTCTCTAACATTAACAGTCTTTCAATCACTGAACGTTCTGGCGATCAAATCCGTCGTCAAGCTATCGCAGCTAAAATTGAAATCCCTGAAGATGAGCCTTCAGTGATTGAAAAACTTAACACAGTAGCTTCAAATACTGTTCGTAAGTTTAGCCAAACTGGCATGGCATCGTGGTATGGTCGTCAATTTCATGGCCGTAAAACTGCAAGTGGTGAAACATTCGATATGAATGCACTTACTGCTGCTCACCGTAGCTTACCGCTTAACTGTTATATCCGTGTCACCAACAAAGACAATGGCAAAAGCGTAGTGGTAAAAGTAAACGATCGTGGTCCTTTCCATGGTAATCGTGTGCTTGATTTATCATACGGTGCAGCTAAACGCCTTGGTATTACCAATGCTGGTACTGCTAAAGTAAGTATTGAGCGTGTAGACGGTCCTACTTCATAAGCGATTACTCCTCGAGTTCATGAAAAAGCCACAAGTTAAGTTGTGGCTTTTTTAATATAAAAAGAGCAAAAAAACCCTATAAAAATTTTGTGTCTAGACTCGTTTTTTCATTACAAAAATGATTATTTTTTAACCCAAAAACACACTGATTTATTCTTTATCGATTTTTGCGCATATTTTTCGATTACAGCCATTTTAAAATAATTCCGCTACCCTAGTACCACTTTAGTCTAAAAAGAGCTGTTTATTGCGTTTTAAGACAAGATGAGTTGAGTATTTTTCTATTATTTTCCCACTCTTCATGAAAATGAGATTTTTTTGAGGATTTGTCTCTATCAAAATCACAAATAAATAACCTGAAATTTTTGAGCTCAGCCCTACCTTTCTTCAGTACAGTTTTCATTTTTGCGCCGCAATGAATAAACTTTAAATTTTAGGCTTACTTGATTTTACAAACATGTCGATATACAACTTGTCTTGTCTCTCCCGATAACGAGAGGATAAAATATAAACAGAAAAAGAATGACTCAAAATTAGACAAGGAGAACAAGGTCTATGAAATCTATCGGTGAATGGTTTGATGAATATAGTGAAAGTCATCAAAACCCGATAAATAAAAAAATTCACTGGGTATGTGTTCCAGCTATTTTATTTTCGATTATTGGAATTATTGCTCACTTTAGTGCCCTACTCACCGCTTTACTCGTAGTACTGACCCTCATTTTTTATGCTCGGCTTGATCTTGTACTTGCAGTAGCAATGGCTGCTCTACTTGTTGTGATGGCATGGCTTATTTATGTTCTGCCAGTAGGTGTAGGATTTTATATTGCTCTTTTTGTGTTTGCCTGGATTGGACAATTTTATGGACATAAAGTTGAAGGCAAAAAACCTTCTTTCTTTAAAGATTTGCAATTTCTCTTGATTGGTCCGGCCTGGTATATGGATGCTTATCTTGCAAAGATATTACCTCATTGGAAAAGCCGTCAGAAGAAACTGATTGCTCAATAAATTTTTAAGAAGCTGAATCCTAAAATGATTCAGCTTTAACTTAATGATTTATTAGAAAATTTATAAAATAAAAAAATGCCAGGCTCAGCAGAACGCTCGGTAACACTTTTTTAAAATAGAAAGCCACGACAGTACAAAATATCGTTGCGTATAAGTAAGGATTATCTAAAAATCCTCTTAATTCATTATTTTCAAAAAAAATTACTGGAATACAAATAGCACTTAATAAACAAGGAGCTGAATAATTCAACATTTTATTCATAAGTACTGGTAATTTGACTTTTACGTTTGGTTCCAAAAAATAATAACGATTAAAAAATACGATAGCTGCCAGTCCTAAAATCATAAGCCATGACATTTTATTTTTCTCCCATTTTATTTTCGACTATTACCGCAATAAACATCCCCAATAAACCAGAGATTAGAATGGCTCCTTCTATATGAAAAAATTTAAGCACAAAACCACTGATACAAGTCATTAAAATACCTGCCATTACAGGCTTCCCTTTACACATAGGAACAATCATGGCAACAAAAATAGCAATAATGGAAAAATCCAAATGATAATTTAATAAATTAGGTAGCGCTGTTGCTAATAAAATACCCACTAAACTAAAAACCACCCAAAATAAATAAAAGCAAAGACCTGCTCCGAATAAGTATTGAGGATGTTTTTTCTCATTAGGAACACTTACTGCAAATAATTCGTCGGTAAGCAGAAACCCTAAAGTTAATCTTTTTGGAAGAGGCAAAATAGAAACATGATTTCTTAAAGTTAAAGCATAAATAAAATGTTGAGCAGTAAGAAAGAAAATAGTGACATAGATGGTTAATAACGATGCACCTTCCATCACCATGCTTAAACTTACTAATTGCGCAGCGCCAGCAAACACAATTCCTGACATCGCTAGTGCTTTATAAAATGATAAACCCGCATGAATTGCCATTGATCCAGCTAAAATAGCCCATGGTATAACCGAAATAGATAGTGGCAATATATCTATCGCTCCTCGTAAAAAAAGATGCGGTGGTCGGCTTTTAGAAAATCTAATAGATTGATTTAAATGAGTATTCATCCCTAGACATCTATAACAGTTATTATTTATAGATTTTCTGGTATTTAGCTCAGCTTCGCTTGAACAAAATTGCGGTTAGCACTGCAAATAAATTTTAAAGATTAAGACTCGCCACATATTGGGTTGGTGTAACACCCATCGCCTTTTTAAAATGACGATTAAAATGGCTTTGATCAGAAAAACCACATTGCTGTGCAACCATTACAATTTGAACGCCTTGTTTTAATAATTGTCTCGCTTTTTGCAAACGCGCCTGTACTAACCATGCATGAGGCGGTAAACCCACATGTTTTTTAAATTGTCTTAAAAAATGCCATGCACTTAACCCGACCATATCAGCCAATTCCTGCAAAGAAAAATTCTTTTCAGGCATATCAGCTAACAAATCTTTAACTTTTAATACTTTTGAATAAGCTTCTGGTAACTCGCAAAAGGTGTGTCTTGACTTACCATGACGTACCATTAAGCATGCTAATGTTGATAAATACATGGTTTCTTTAAGCAAAAAATTGTCTTTTTGTTCTAATAAATCAAATAATAAACAGAGTTGTTGAGATAATCCCAAGTCCTGAATTACAGCTTGCGGAAACCAAGGTGCCCCATGGCCTTGCTCAAAAAAATCTTGGCTTACTTCAGCAAGCATTTCGGGTGTAGGATAGATTGCACGGTAACGCCAGCCCGATTCAACAGCAGATGAGCCTGTGTGAATTTCATCTGCATTAACCAAAATAATGTCACCTTTAGGGGCTACATGTAGCTGACCCGTCCTAAAAAAAGACTGTGCACCCTCTTCAATGACACCAATACAATATCCTTCATGAGTATGCTTTGAAAATTGTGTTTGGTGATAATGTGCTTTTAATAATTCTAAACCGCCCAACTCTCGCAAATGCAAGTAGTCAGCCTGTTCCCGGTGCATATATACATCTCATCTATTTATCTACAAAAAAACATAGCATGTTTTAAAAAGATGCATAGAACAAAATTGCTGTTATGCGGAAATGGATATCCTATTTTCTATTGATAAATACGACCATTATGTTTCAGCCAACCATTTTCATGGCGATTCTGGGGATCATGATGCGTCCAATGTAATACTCCACCTTTTTCGTTATATTCATATTCCCCGTTAAATTCGACAATATCACCCTTTCTTAAATCTTCAATTTTTGGTGCTAAATCAATATTATGTGCTACTAAAATTGAAAGACCATTTTTTAATACCAAAATAAATTTCTGGTGTCTCGACCCATCATTATCTTCTCTTAAGATTGCTTTTACTCGACCACTACCCTGCACTTGAACGTTACTTTGTCTACGTTCATAAGCAGCCTTTATGGTATCTATTCCATCATTTGAAAACGTCGTTTCAGTACGCTGATTCGCAGGTATGCTTGATGATGGTGTCGGATTGTTTTTATGCCCAGATAAGTCCAGACCCAAATATGCAGCAATCAATAAAACAATTATGCCGCCAATACCTAGATTCTTTTTATTTGTCATCTTTAGATTCCGTTTTCAACAGAGATAAAAAAAGCCCCATAGGGGGCTTTTTTTGAAGATACGAATTACTTCGCAGCAGCTTGAGCAGCAGCAACTTCTTCAGCAAAGCTAAGTTCAGCTTTTTTCTCGATACCTTCACCAACTTCGAAACGTACGAAGTTAGCAACATTTGTACCAGTCACTTTTAATACGTCAGCAACTTTTTTCTCGTTGTCGATAACGTACATTTGACGGTCAAGAGCAACTTCGTTTAAGTATTTCTCAACAGAACCAGTTACCATTTTCTCAACGATGTTCGCTGGTTTACCAGATTCTAACGCTTTCGCTTCAGCAATTTCTTTCTCTTTAGCGATAAGGTCAGCTGGAACAGCTTCAGCATTTACTGCTACTGGGTTGAATGCAGCAACGTGCATTGCAATACCTTTACCAGTGTCAGCATCACCAGTATAAGAAACTACAACACCGATTTTTAAACCGTGTTTATAGATAGCCAATTGTTCGCCTTCAACGATTTTCGCACGACGAACTTGGATGTTTTCACCGATTTTTTGAACAAGCGCGATACGAGCTTCTTCAACTGATTGGCCATCAGCTAATTTTAATTCAGCAATTTTAGCAGCATCAGTTTCGCCAGCAGCTAATGCAGCAGCAGCAACTGTGTGTGCAAAGTTAGAGAAGTTTTCGTCTTTAGCAACGAAGTCAGTTTGACAGTTTACTTCAACTAAGATCGCTTTATTACCGTCTTGAACGATAGTGATTGCACCGTCAGCAGCAATGTTGCCAGCTTTTTTAGCAGCTTTAGCTTGACCAGATTTACGAAGGTTATCAATAGCAAGTTCGATGTCACCGTTCGCTTCTGTTAATGCTTTTTTGCATTCCATCATTGCAAGACCAGTACGGTCACGTAATTCTTTTACCATGCTTGCAGTAATTGCAGTCATGTTGATCTCCTAAAATCGGTAGAAAATAAATCTGTTCAACAAAAACGGCCCAAAGAAACTCTGGGCCGTTTGCACTCTCGACGCTTAATTTGCCACCATTACATGTCGCAAAAATGACAAGCCTGCGTCAAAACGCATTAAGCCTCAGAAGCGTCTTTCGCAGCGTCATCGCCTTTTGCTTGAGCGTTCGCTTGAGATTGAGCGTATTCTTTACCAGCAAGAATTGCATCAGCCATAGCTGAAGCATATAAAGTTACTGCACGGATCGCATCGTCGTTACCAGGAATAACGTAATCTACGTTGTCTGGGTTAGAGTTTGTATCAACGATACCGATAACAGGAATACCTAAGTTTTTCGCTTCTTTGATTGCAATCGCTTCGTGATCAACGTCGATTACAAATAATGCGTCAGGTAAACCACCCATGTTTTTAACGCCGCCTAAAGAGCGCTCAAGTTTTTCCATCTCACGAGTACGTTCTAAAGCTTCACGTTTAGTAAGCTTAGCAAAAGTACCGTCTTGAGATTGAGTTTGAAGATCTTTTAAACGGTTGATAGATTGGCGAAGTGTTTTCCAGTTCGTCAACATACCACCTAACCAACGGTGATCTACGTATGGTTGACCAGCACGTTGAGCTTGTTCACGGATGATGTTAGAAGCAGCACGTTTTGTACCAACGAACAAAACTTTGTTCTTTTTGCTTGCTAATTGGTTAGCGAAGTTCAAAGCATCATTTAACGCAGGAACAGTGTGCTCAAGGTTGATGATGTGAATTTTGTTGCGCGCGCCAAAAATGTATTGACGCATTTTTGGGTTCCAGAAACGAGTTTGGTGACCAAAGTGCGCACCTGCTTGAAGAAGGTCGCGCATGCTTACGTTGTAATCTGCCATTTTCTTTACCTTAAAAGTTGGGTTAGGCCTCCATATATCCGCATTCTCCACCCTTTTACAGGCACCCAGAGTAATGTGACGATATATGTGCGGATTTTTTACTCCATTTATCAAAATTCTTCGTAAAAGATATTCACGAAAAGCATTTGATAAAATGGGCGGCTATTTATACCATAGACACTTGTAAATTACCAAAAGTTTTTAGAGATCATGAACAGTACTTATACAGCTCCACGTCGATTAATCAAAACTCCAGATGAAATTGAAAAAATGCGCATTGCAGGACGACTGGCGGCTGAAGTTCTAGATATGATCAAGCCGCATATTAAAGCTGGTGTAAGTACACTCGAGCTTGATACGATTTGTCGTAATCATATTGAAAATGTACAGCACGCTATTCCGGCCTGTGTAGGTTACGGTGGTGCGCCAGGACGCCCTGCTTTTCAACACTCTATCTGTACTTCGGTTAACCATGTTGTATGTCATGGTATTCCTTCTGAAAATAAAATCTTAAAAAACGGCGATATCCTTAACATCGACGTGACCGTCATTAAAGATGGTTATCATGGCGATACCAACATGATGTATATCGTGGGTGGTGAAACCTCTATTCTGGCAAATCGTTTATGTAAAGTAGCTCAAGAAGCGATGTATCGCGGAATGGCAACAGTTAGAGATGGTTCGTATTTAGGCGATATTGGACATGCCATCCAAAAATATGTCGAATCAGAACGTTTTAGCGTAGTACGTGAATATTGTGGTCATGGCATTGGTACCGTTTTCCATGATGAACCTCAAGTGTTGCACTATGGCCAAGCTGGTACAGGCATGCGTTTAGAAGCTGGTATGACTTTCACTATTGAACCAATGGTCAATGCTGGTGTTTGGCAAACTAAACTGCTTGGTGACAAATGGACAGTTGTAACCAAAGACCATAAACTTTCAGCTCAATATGAACATACTATTTTAGTCACTAAAACAGGGATTGAAGTATTAACAGCTCGCCCAGAAGAAGATCTTTCACGCTTCAATCAATAATTTAATCAAAATTAATAAAAGGCTGCTTTATGTAGCCTTTTCTTTTTTATTTTGTACTTTTTATTAATAAACATTTCCAAATATAAACAAATATTTCAAAAAAATTACAATTATTAATTTTTAATACACAATTATTTCAATAAAACGCGTTATGGTGGGCTCAATAAAAATCAGTAAACAAATGCTCGGACATGGAGTCCTTTTATGATGAAAAAGTCATTATTTTGTATGACAGCTGCCTTATTTGCTCTGCCAACAGTCACTTCCGCCGCTTCCCCATATTTTAGTTTAAAAGATGGTGATGGTTTCAAACGTTTTTCAGTCTCAGCTGGTTGGCTCCATGCTATGCCTCAAGGCTCAGGAAACCCTGTCAATATCAATACTAGCGTTGCAGAAGGTACAAAATCTAAAGTTGGAGATGTATCTACAAAAGCCGTTTTAGACGCAATCGATCAAAGTAAACCTTCAGGACAATTTTGGCATAGCACTATTAGCCTTCTTGATAAGTTTACAGACACTCTTCCCTCATCACTTGCGGGTACAGCAGAAATTAATGGTCTTTCTCAATGGGAACAACAAGGTTCTGGCTTAGAAGCTGCTGATGTTGATACCGTTGGTCTTATGTTTAACTACAACTTTACGGATAATTTATCTTTAGAAATTAAAGGTGGTATTCCCCCTAAAGTAGATATTAATGGAAAAGGTAATATTTACGCTCCCCTCTCTGGAAAAGCGACTCCACTAAAAGATGGATCTGTGATTGGAGGAATCATCGGAGATGGTATTGCCAAAGCGGGTGGAGATATTCCTTTAAAGCAAGACATTCATATTACTGATCTTTCTCAGGGCGGTAAGGCTGCGACCGCACGTGCATGGTTACCAGCTGTTGAGCTACATTATCAATTTGGTAAAACAGGTGTAAATAAGTTCCGTCCTTATATCGGAGCTGGCGTGATGTATGCATACTTTAATGATTTAAAAATGAATTCCGGTATTGAAGCCGATTTAATTCAAGCGGGTCACATGATCCAGAATATCCATGATAATAAAGCAGGTGCAGCATTAGATCGTAAAACATCTTCTGCTAATCCTATTGTGAAACTAGAAGCGACAGATACATTTGCACCTATCGTTACCGTAGGAGCAACTTATGATTTTAATCCGAACTTGTTTGCTGTAGGCTCAGTTTCTTATTCGAAAATGAATAGCGAAGCAAAAATTTACGTGACTGATCAAAATACAGGTAAAGAATTAATTCAGGCAAATAGCAAAATTGATATTGACCCGCTTATTACTTATTTAGGTGTGGGTTACCGATTCTAAATCTCAAAAGCACACAAGCTATAAAAGCTTTACTTAAGCTTTTATAGCTTTTTTATCCCACTAAAATTGCTTCTTTTTAAACCAAAATGCCAAAAAAATGAGCATTTTTTAGAAACGTGTTTACTAAGCTCAACCTTCTTTATTTTTTATTATCACCTCTTCTTTTAATTCCTTTTCTCTAATCATTTTTATGTTAGACAACTAACCTAATAAAATTAAAAACTAAGATTTTCCTTTTAGTAAAAATTATCTTTTGGCACGCCCTTTGCTTTATTTATAACATGATGAATCAATGGCGATTCAATGGATAAACCAAGACGGCCAAAGATGTCCGCTCTGATCGGTATGCAAATAGACAATTCATTTTGTCGTGCAAATTAAAATTTCGTTCAGTTCAGGGGGACGGCGTATGTCTTCAAATATTAATTTAGATGCAAAAAAAGCGACTGAAATTAAATTATTCAGTTTTTCAACCCCAGCCATGCGTGCTTTCCACATGACTTGGCTCGCGTTCTTTGTCTGCTTCTTCGCATGGTTTGCTTGCGCTCCATTAATGCCCGTTATTAAAGGTGAGTTCGGCTTAACCAAAGATCAAATTGCCAATATTAATATTGCCGCCGTTGCAATTACAATTTTAGTGCGGCTTGCTGTCGGACCACTTTGTGATAAATATGGTCCGCGTATTACTTACACCACCCTTCTCTTACTTGGCAGTATTCCTGTATTTGGTGTTGCCGCTGCCAACAGCTATGAATCTTTTCTTTTCTTCCGTTTACTCATCGGTGCAATTGGCGCAAGCTTTGTCATTACGCAATATCATACCAGTATCATGTTTGCGCCAAATGTCGTAGGCACAGCAAATGCAGCTGCTGCGGGTTGGGGTAATGCTGGCGGTGGTGCAACACAAGCTCTAATGCCTTTATTACTCGGTGCAATTGTCATGTTCGGTGTCGAGCAAACTATGGGTTGGCGCGTTGCATTAATCGTACCAGGCGTAATGATGGTAATTGTTGGGGTTCTTTACTGGAAACTCACCCAAGACTGTCCTCAAGGAAACTTTAAAGAAGTTCGTGCACAAGGTATTGAGGTGGGTAGTGGTAAAAAAGGTGGCATGGCAATCTTAATGCAAGCGGCTCGTAACTACCGTGTCTGGATTTTATTCCTCGCTTATGGTGCTTGCTTTGGTATTGAAATTTTCATCCATAATGTTGCCGCAATGTACTATGTTGACCAATTCAAAATGGATTTAAAAACAGCAGGGTTAACCGCAGGTATATTTGGACTTCTTGCCTTATTTGCACGTGCATTGGGCGGTATTATTTCCGATAAAGTCGCACTCAAAAAAGGTTTAGACGGACGTACTAAAGTACTTGTACTGATGATTTTAGGCGAAGGTTTATTCTTAATACTCTTCTCTCAAATGAACGTTGTAGCTCTTGCAATTATTTCCATGACAATTTTTGCATTGTTTACCCATATGGCTTGCGGAGCAACATATGCACTGGTCCCTTTTATTGACCGAAATGCATTAGGCGGCGTCGCAGGCATTATTGGCGCAGGTGGAAATGTGGGCGCAGTGGCAGCTGGTTTCTTACTAAAAGGCGTACTCGATATTCAAACTTGTCTATTTATTTTAGGTGGACTGGTTATGGTTGCAGGCTGTAGTGTAATTTTGATTCGCTTCACAACTGAGCACAAAGAAAAAGAAAAAGTACTTTTTGAACAGGCTCTACTTGAACGTAATTCCGCAGCTTAATTTTAATAAGAAGCAGAAATCACAAATGATTTTTGCTTCTTCACCTTTTTCATACTAATCCGAAATCTCTTAGATACTTTTTAATTTTTCTTAAAATAATTTCATAGATATATCGATATTATTCGATATATCTTCTACAATGATTTATCACATTCTTATAATTTTCTACTCACAATGACTAAAACAAGCCATCAATTTTCTCAATCACTCATTTATATGCTCATTGGAAGTGCCATTATTTTGGCTTTGTCACTAGGTGTACGACATGGTTTTGGGCTTTATTTAGTCCCGATGAGTCATGAGTTCGGTTGGGGACAGCATGTTTTTAGTCTAGCAATTGCCATGCAAAATCTAATCTGGGGTGCAGTTCAGCCTTTTACTGGGGCAATTGCAGATAAATATGGCAGTAAAGTTGTGGTAACAGTCGGCGGATTACTTTATACCCTTGGCTTACTCTTAATGGCTTTTAGTTCAAGTGTACTCATTTTGAATTTAAGCTTAGGTCTTATTATTGGTTTAGCTTTATCAGCAACCTCTTTTACAGTTTTGCTTAGCGCAGTAGGCCGAGCTGCTCCGCCAGAAAAAAGAAGTATGGCAATGGGTATTGCTAGTGCAGCCGGTTCTTTTGGCCAATTTATTATGCTGCCTTCTACCCTTCTCTTACTTAAGACAGTGGGATGGTCATCAGCTTTAATGGTAAGTGCCCTGTTAATCGCTCTTATTATTCCTCTAGCATGGATGTTAAAAGGGCCAAGCAACCAAACCCCAAAAGCAATTGCCCAACCTCAGCTCACCTTTAAACAAGTACTTCACATTGCGAGAAAACATAAACCTTTTTGGTGGTTAGCTTTAGGCTTTTTAGTATGTGGCTTCCAAGTTGTCTTTTTGGGTGTTCACCTACCAGGTTATTTAATCGACCACGGCTTTGATGCCGCTACAGGTACGGTGTTTCTTGCTTTAGTCGGATTATTTAATATCGTAGGGACTTATGGCGCAGGCTGGTTAGGAGATCGTTTTTCGAAGCCTAAATTATTAATGGCACTTTATGGTAGCCGCGGCATCGCAATCATTGCTTTCTTATTATTACCTCTAAGCACTTATACAGTATATGCTTTCGGTATTATCATGGGGCTTCTATGGCTTTCTACGGTTCCGCTCACCAATGGTATCGTGGCAAATATGTTTGGTGTTAAATACCTTTCAATGTTAAGTGGTATTGTGTTTTTCACCCATCAAGTCGGGTCTTTCTTTGGTGGTTGGCTTGGCGGTGTTAACCATGATTTAACAGGTAATTACAATGCGATTTGGCTCTGTTCTATCGCATTGAGTATATTAGGGGTAATCGTACATTTCTTTGTAAATGAGGAGGCTGTTATTCATGACACATAATGCTGTACTTTTGAAAACAATTATGACTTTCCTCATCTTAGCTCTTCTGGTTTTATCTATTGTTTTATGGAAACAGACACCTGATTTGTTTGAATATTTTAATCAAGCATTTTGTGCACACTAGAAAGATGAGACGCTGAAATCACTCTGTACATTGTCATAAAAATATAAAAAACATATGGTCTAATAAAAATAAAAAAGCCCGCAAGTTTGCGGGCTTTTTTATGAAAAACTTGTTTAAAATCAAAATAAACGATTCATACCATTAAGTGCAGCTACACGGTATGCTTCAGCCATGGTTGGATAGTTAAATGTCGTTTCAACAAAATATTTCAAAGTATTGTTTGGGCTGTGCATAACTGCTTGTCCAATGTGGATAATTTCAGCAGCATTATTACCAAAACAGTGAATACCTAAAATTTCCAAAGTGTCACGATGGAAAAGAATCTTCAACTCACCTACTGTATCACCGGTAATTTGTGCACGAGCTAAATGACGGAAAGAAGCCTGACCGACTTCATACGGAATTTTCTCTTCCGTTAATTCCTGTTCATTCTTACCAATAGATGAGATTTCCGGAATGGTATAAATACCTGTAGGGATATCACGTACTGGCTTAGCATCTTCACCACTCATGTTTGCACCAGCACAGCGCCCTTGGTCATAGGCAGCCGAAGCAAGTGAAGGCCAACCAATCACGTCACCGGCAGCATAGATGTTTTCAACTTCAGTTTGATATTGATCATTTACAGAAAGTTGACCACGACTATTTGGTACCAACCCAACATTTTCAAGACCTAAACCTTCTGTGTTACCTGAACGGCCATTACACCAAAGAATCGCATCAGCTTTAATCTTTTTACCACTTTGTAAATGTAGAACAACGTGGTCATCAAATGTTTCAAGATGATCCATTTGTTCATTGTGACGAATCAACACGCCCTGTTCACGTAAGTGATAAGACAAAGCATCGGCGATTTCATCATCTAGATAACTTAAGAGTTTTTGTTGAGTATTGATCAAGTCAACTTTATGGTCTAAACCAATAAAAATTGAGGCATATTCACAGCCAATGACACCTGCGCCGTAAATAATGATTTTTTGAATTGAGTAATCAAGATCAAGAATTTTGTCCGAATCAAATACGCGCGGGTGGTCAAAATCAAGACCTTGCGGATGATAAGGACGACTACCTGTCGCGATCACGATTTGCTTACAGATAATTGTTTCTTTAATGCCTTCGTGGCTAAAAACTAAAACTGTATTTTTGTCTTGAATATATGCACGACCGTGGAAGACACCAATTTTGTTACGGTCATAAAAGCGTGTATGCGTATCAACCTGTTGTTGAATCACTTTGTGCGCATTACGCAACACCTGTTTCATAGTGAACTGTTTCCATTCACCTACTTTTTGAAACATTGGATCACGCTGATAGCGAATAATGCTAGAAACTGTTTGACGTAATGCTTTACTTGGAATGGTTCCTACGTGTGCACAGTTACCACCGAGTTGATCACGTACATCTACAATTGCAACACGCTTACCAGCTTTTGCAAGCTTCATTGCCGCGCCTTCACCTGCAGGTCCAGAACCGAGAACTACCGCATCGTACTTAACGAAATTCCCACTAACGACCTCTTTTTTACGTGGCATTGAAAGCTCCTTCCTCTGTTGAATGACCATATTTTATAATAAATTATGGCTAATATGCGGTGAATTTATGTATTTCTCAACCCTATATTTCTGAATAGCCACATTTATTATATGAATAGTTATTTTCCGCTATTACTTGTAGAAGTCCGCTATAATACAATGTCAATGTCTCTATAAACGAGTGGAAAAGTTAAATATGTCAGAACACCGTAAACCTGAACAGGGTGTAAAACTTCGTGGCGCAGAAAAAGTCGCAAGAATTCCTGTAAAAGTTGTACCTACGGTTGAAGTGCCGCGTAAACCTGACTGGATTCGTGTCAAGATGACGGCACCAGAAGAAGTTCAGCGTATTAAAACGACTTTACGTGCTCAAAAACTCCATACCGTTTGTGAAGAAGCAGCTTGTCCGAACCTTCCAGAATGCTTTGGCGGTGGTACAGCAACATTCATGATCATGGGTGATATTTGTACACGTCGTTGCCCTTTCTGTGACGTAGCGCATGGTCGTCCAAATGCATTGGACCCTGATGAACCACGCCACATGGCAGAGACAATTGCCAATCTTAAGCTCAAATATGCAGTAATCACTTCGGTTGACCGTGATGACTTGCTTGACGGCGGTGCACAACATTTTGTGGACTGTATTAAAGAAGCTCGCGCACTTAGCCCAAATACATTACTTGAAATTTTAGTACCAGACTTCCGTGGACGTATGGATATTGCTTTACGCATTATGACTGAATGTCCACCAGACGTATTTAACCACAATATTGAGACTGTACCTCGTCTATATAAAGCGATGCGTCCAGGTTCAGATTATCAGCACTCTTTAAACCTATTAAAAATGTTTAAAGAATACTGCCCAGACATCCCAACAAAATGTGGTTTGATGGTAGGTATTGGTGAAACTGAAGAAGAAGTTATTGCATTGCTTGATGACTTACGTGCTCACGATGTCGACTATGTCACTATTGGTCAATACTTGCAGCCTTCTAAACAGCATGCACCAATTGACCGTTTTGTAACACCAGAAGAATTTGAACGTTATGCAGAGCATGGCCGTAAACTTGGCTTTAGAAATATTTGGTCTGCACCAATGGTTCGTTCAAGCTATTTTGCTGATCGCCAATACTATGGTGAACCTGTTCCTGAAGTTCGTCGCAAGGTAGATCCTGCGAAAAAAATTGCGGTACAAGCAATCGAAGCTTAACACTTCATAAGTATTAAAAAGGCCTTCAGATTATGAGGGCTTTTTTATTTATACAAGAAAATCAATAACATTTCTTGACAAATCGATAAAACAAGCCATTACACTTTCATTCAAAAATATTTTATACCTAAAAGCACGATATATCCCTGCTCTAGCATATACATCAATTGCGACATAAAAAATCAAATTTAAACAGCATTAAAAAATTCGCTAGTTAAGCCTTAAATCTCTCCTCGCTTTTTTATTATTTCTAACTTGAGGGCTTATCTAGCAAGGAGCAAGTATGATTTTCCTACTCTTTGTTTTAAGTATTGTCATTCAGCTTGTTGCAATATGGGCAATTTTCTTTTTTAACCTAAATAGAGTCGCTGGTAGTGTTATTACGATTGCTGTAGCCATACTTACTGCTTTCATTTTAACGCCGTGGGCATTACTTTTAGGGATTCCCCTTATTGCACTTAGCATTATTATTTTGTTTAAACCTTTACGGTTTAACTTAATTACCCAACCTGCATATAAAACTCTGGCCAATTCAATGCCGAGCATCAGTACCACTGAGCAAGAAGCCTTAGAAGCAGGAACAAGCTGGTGGGAAAAAGAGTTATTTATGGGGGCTCCAGATTGG
The DNA here is from genome assembly GCF_031196675.1 of Acinetobacter sp. 148. NCBI lineage: Bacteria > Pseudomonadati > Pseudomonadota > Gammaproteobacteria > Moraxellales > Moraxellaceae > Acinetobacter > Acinetobacter sp. 148. The sequence goes on from NZ_JAVIMT010000063.1 coordinate 38,111, forward strand.
TCGCAATTTGAAAAATATCCCTATCCTACACTTTCACCAGAAGAACAAAGTTTTATCGATAATGAAGTTGAAGTGCTATGTAGCATGCTTGATGAATGGGAAATTCACCATCAATTAAAAGACCTTCCTCCTGAAGTTTGGCAGTTCATTAAAGATAAAGGCTTCTTGGGTCTTATTATTCCAAAATCCTTTGGCGGTAAAGAGTTCAGCTCATTTGCTCAAAGTCGCATTATGAGCAAAATTGCCTCGCGTTCATTAACTGCTGCGGTGAGTTGTATGGTTCCTAACTCATTAGGACCCGGTGAATTACTCATGCATTACGGTACAGATGCGCAAAAGCAGCAATATCTACCGGGACTTGCTAAAGGTGAAGAAATTCCATGCTTTGGTTTAACCAGTCCGGAAGCAGGTTCAGATGCAGGTGCAATTCCAGATTCAGGTGTAGTCTGCTATGGTGAATATGAAGGTGCTCAAGTTCTTGGGCTCCGCATGAATTTCTCTAAACGTTGGATTACGCTCGCTCCAATTGCCACAGTGGTCGGTCTAGCATTTAAACTTTATGACCCTGAAGGTTTACTTGGAGATAAGACTAAAACTGAGTACGGGATTACCTGTGCTTTAATTCCAGCCAATCATGCAGGCGTAAAAATAGGTGCACGACACTATCCAGGCTCTCCATTCATGAATGGGACAGTAGAGGGTGAAGATGTCTTCATTCCAATTGACTGGATTATTGGCGGACAAGAAAATGCTGGTAAAGGCTGGCGCATGCTGATGGAATGCTTAGGTGTTGGCCGAGGTATTTCACTGCCAGCATTGGCCACGGCCGCAGGTGAAATGAGCTATCTCACTGTCGGTGCTTTTGCAAGAATTCGTCAACAGTTCAATATTTCTGTCGGCAAATTTGAAGGTGTACAAGAAGCTAGCAGTGAAATTGCCAGCGATGCCTATATGCTTGAAGCATTTCGTTATTTAGTGACGTGTGGTCTAAACCAAGGTGGAACCCCTGCTGTAATGACTGCCATGGCAAAATACTATGCAACCGAAACAATGCGTAAAGTGGTTAATCACGGAATGGATATTGCTGGAGGACGCGCAATTCAACTTGGGCCACGCAATTTCCTTGCCCTTACCTATCAAGCGATTCCAATTGCCATTACGGTAGAAGGTGCAAACATTTTAACCCGCTCGTTGATGATTTTTGGTCAAGGCTCAATGCGTTGTCATCCTTATCTTTTTGAAGAATTGCAATTACTTCAGTCTGACGACAAAGCCAATGCCGTACAAAAATTCGATGATTTGTTGTTTAAACATTTAGCCTATACCTTTAACCGCGGTGCTAGATCATTTGCTTATGGTTGGACGGGTGGTTCGAATGATGCACCTCAATCAGCAGATCAATTCACTGCAAGTTACTATAAAACCATCAATCGTTTTAGCGCCAATTTTTCACTTGTTTCCGATATGGCACTTGGCTTACTCGCAGGAGACCTAAAGCGTAAAGAAATGCTATCAGGCCGCTTGGCAGATATTCACGCGCACTTGTTTATTGCCACTGCAATTTTAAAATATTATGAGGCTGGACAAAAAACTGAAGCTGAACAACTTCATGCCAAACTAGCACTGCAAAAAGCATTTTTGAATATTCAGGAAGCATTTTGGGGACTATTTGACAACTTCCCAGCCAAGCTTCCAGCAGCATTTGTCAAATGGATATGCTTCCCGTTAGGTCGTGTGATTTCAAAACCTGACGATGAGTTAAAACAACAAGTTGCTGAACTCATGATGGAAGAACATCCGTTTAGAGAGCAACTCAAACGCCATGTGTACTATTCAACTGAACCTAATGATGTCACTGGCCGTCTAGAGCACACGTTCCAAATGTTAAGAACCATTGAACCGCTTTGGGATAAGTTTAAGAAAGCTGAATCCAAAGGCAAGTTTACGGGTCTTACTTTTGAAGAGAATATTGCGCAAGCGATAAAAGAAGGCTTTATTTCTGAAAGCGAAGCTCAACAATTATTGCAGTACAACGCAATTCGATTCGATAGCATGCTTACCGATGTTTTTGATGAAAAGCTAAATAAAGTCCTGCCTTTATCAAATCCTCATCAAATAGTGTGACTGATGCCTCCACTAATTCACTATTGCAATCATTTTTGATTCGCATTAATTAATAAACAGCCATAAAAGCGTCAATCGACGCTTTTATTTTTAGGAGAAATTAATGTCTAAGCAAGATTACGAAAATGGATTAAAAGTACGCACAGAAGTGATGGGAGAGGCTTTTGTAAAACGTGCCCAAGAAAATACCGTGCCCTTTACCCAGCCTTTACAAGACTGGATTAATGAACATGCATGGGGATCGACTTGGCAACGTGAAGGTATGCTGCCACGTAAATATCGCTCATTAATTACTTTGGCAATGTTAACTGCACTCAAATCACCAACAGAACTCAAGGGCCATGTTCGTGGTGCACTCAACAATGGTTGTACAGTTGAAGAAATTCAGGAAACTTTATTGCATAGCCTGCCATATTGCGGTGCCCCTGCTACTCAGGAAGCTTTCCGGGCTGCGTTAGAAGTCATTCAAGAATATCAACAACAATAACTTCAGTATGAGCCAGCACTTTACTGGCTCATTTAAGTTTAATTCAATTTAGTCGAATGAATATTTAAATTACGGCCACCAATTACGACAGCCTGACGGCAAACACCTTCTGCTTTACGTTGATTCTCAAAAACTGCTGCCGACATCGGCTCAAAACTATCAAAAAAGCAGATTTCATTTTGATCTATAGAATAAATGAGTGACTGATTCCCTACCCCTTCTAAAGTGTCGTAGTACACAATCACCATTTTTCCATTTTGCGTCTCTATTTGAATATCTTGATAGCTCAGCGCTGGCCCAGTTGGTATTCTTAATACCTTTGCTTCTTTATAGCTCATGCGTTCGCTTGAGCTAATGTTAGGATCATGATCTGAGTGAAATGACACCTCAAAGCCCAACTTTTTTAAAGCAACGGCTAAAGCAATCGTATAAGTTCCTTCATCGTCATAGCGGCAAACTTTAATCAGCTCAGCAACATCAATTTGCACTCCATGATGTTGAAGTACCATCCAAACCGCAAAAAGGCCACAATTCGCTTCGAGGTTTGCCAAAGATTCGGGAATATTTAAGGCCATAATTTAAATCTAAAGTCGTAATTACGCAGATAATAAACAAAACTGGATTGGCACTAAAAGCTTTTCCAAGTACAATGTTTCGCTAGTCGAGGGATGCTGCGACAAATGATCGGCACTAAAGATCATTTTGCCAGGCTCGACGATCGGTTAAACAGTCGTTTTAACCAACAACGGCATCCGCGAACAGAATGATCAATACTATTTTTTCCTAGGAGATCCTGATGAACGCGGTTAATGCTTCATTTACAGATTACAAAGTTGCTGACATCTCACTTGCTGACTACGGTCGTAAAGAAATCAAACTTGCTGAAGCAGAAATGCCAGCTTTGATCGGCTTACGTAAACGCTATGCAGCGTCTAAACCACTTGCTGGTGCAAAAATTCTTGGTTGTATCCACATGACCATTCAAACAGCGGTTCTTATTGAAACGCTTGTTGAATTAGGTGCTGAAGTTCGTTGGACATCTTGTAATATCTTCTCGACTCAAGACCACGCTGCTGCTGCAATTGCTGCTCGCGGTATTCCAGTTTTTGCTTGGAAAGGTGAAACTGAAGAAGAATATGTATGGTGTCTTGAACAACAAATCAATGTAAATGGCCAACCTTGGGATGCCAACATGATCTTGGATGATGGCGGTGACTTAACTGCTCTTGTTCATGAAAAATATCCTGCACTTTTAGAGCGCATTCACGGTATTACCGAAGAAACCACAACAGGTGTTCAACGTCTTATCGAAATGTGGAAAGACGGCACTTTAAAAGTACCGGCAATCAACGTAAATGACTCTGTTACTAAGTCTAAAAACGACAACAAATATGGTTGCCGTCACTCATTAAATGACGCAATCAAACGTGCAACAGATATGCTTTTATCTGGCCGTCGTGCGCTTGTGATCGGTTACGGTGACGTAGGTAAAGGTTCTGCTCAATCTTTACGTCAAGAAGGCATGATCGTTCGTGTAACTGAAGTTGACCCAATTTGTGCAATGCAAGCATGTATGGATGGTTATGAAGTTGTATCTCCATACAAAAACGGCGTACAAACAGGTAAAAAAGAAGATATTAACCACGATCTTCTTGGCAACACTGACCTTGTTGTAACAACAACTGGTAACTACCACGTATGTGATGCAGCAATGTTAGACAGCTTAAAAGCTGGTGCAGTTGTATGTAACATCGGTCACTTCGATACAGAAATTGACACGGCTTATTTACGTGGTTACAAGTGGGTTGAAGTTAAGCCACAAGTTCACCAAGTTTATCGTTCAGAAGACGAAAACAACTATCTTATCCTTCTTTCTGAAGGCCGCCTTGTAAACTTAGGTAATGCAACTGGTCACCCATCACGTGTAATGGACGGTTCTTTTGCTAACCAAGTTTTAGGTCAAATTCACTTATTCCAAGAGAAATTTGCCGATCTACCTGCAAGTGAAAAAGCTGCAAAAATTCGCGTAGAAGTTCTTCCTAAGAAACTTGACGAAGAAGTTGCTGCTGCAATGGTTGCAGGTTTCGGTGGTGTACTCACTCAGTTAACTCAAGAGCAAGCTGATTATTTAGGCGTTGCTGTTGAGGGGCCATTCAAATCTGACGCTTACAAATACTAAGAACATAAGGGCAGACGGTGAACCGACTGCCCTTTTTTCTAAAAATGTTTCGCTGTTTACAAGGATTTGACATGACTAAACGTACACCTATTTCTTTTGAGTTTTTTCCGCCAAAAACTGATGCCGGTGCTGAAAAACTTCGTATTGTTCACCAAGAATTACAGCAATTAAATCCAGAGTTTTTCTCAATTACTTATGGTGCTGGTGGTTCTACTCGTGAACGCACACTTGCTGCTATTGAAGATTTCAATGGTAAAGGCACTCCTGTTGCCCCTCACCTTTCTTGTATTGGTGATGATAAGACGCGTATTGCTGAACTACTCGATTTATACAAAGCTCAAGGCATTGACCGTATTGTCGCTTTACGTGGTGACTTACCATCTGGACAGGTTGGTCTTGGCGAACTTCCTTATGCTCAAGATTTAGTACGTTTTATTCGTGAGCACTCAGGCGACCACTTTCATATTGAAGTTGCGGCTTATCCAGAAATGCATCCTCAAGCCGAAAGCCTTGACTCAGATATCCAACGTTTTATTGAAAAAGTACAAGCTGGTGCCAATGCGGGAATTACTCAATTCTTCTTTAATCCAGACTCATACTTTTATTTTATAGAGCGTTTGGAAAAAGCTGGAATTAACATTCCGGTCGCTCCTGGTATCATGCCTATTACCAATGCAAGCAATTTAATCCGCTTTGCAGATGGTACTGGTGCTGAAATTCCTCGCTGGATTCGTAAGCAATTACAAGCCTATGGCGATGACAGCGAAAGTATTAAAGCTTTTGGTCATGAAGTTGTTGTTAAGCTATGCGAACGCCTCATTGCAGGTGGCGCACCAAGTTTACACTTCTACTCAATGAACCAAGTCGAACCAACTCGTCAGCTTGTTGTTGACCTTGGTTTAAATTAATTTTGTAAGGCGTACCCAATGAATCGTTTTTTTATCGAAACTGAACTTACAGTTGGCTCAACAATTCAACTAACTGAATCAGTCTTCCATCATTGGGTACGTGTTTTACGCGCACAATTACAAGAACAAGCCATACTATTTAATGGCCAAGGTGGTGAGTATCTCGCGACATTGACCGAAATTAATAAAAAAAATGCGTTTGTCACTATTGAGAATTTTAATCCTGTAAACCGTAATGCTCCATTTAAAGCCATTCTTGGTCAGGTCATGAGTAAAGGTGACCGAATGGATTATGCCATTCAGAAAGCAACTGAACTTGGCGTCAGTAAGATTCAGCTCTTGACCAGTGAACGTTGTGAAATGCGTTTGAAATACGACCGCGATCAAAAAAAATTAGATCATTGGCAAGCTGTTGCAATTGCAGCATGTGAGCAATGTGGACTCAATTTAGTTCCAGAAGTTTTAGCACCTATTTCTCTTCATGAATGGTTAAACTCATCTGACCTTCCTGTATCTAAATTTGTTTTAGCTCCTGAAAAAGAACAAAAAGATGTATTGGCAGGGATACAACCTGAACTAGCCCTCTTAATTGGTCCTGAGGGTGGTTTAAGTGACAATGAAATTACGCAAGCCAATCAAGCTGGATTTATGAACTGGTGTATTGGGGACCGTGTATTACGTACTGAAACTGCACCTGTTGTAGCATTATCTATTTTAAATTATCGGTTTTTATCCATATAAACTTATTGAACATTGATTAAATCAACAATTAAAGTTAACTTACTTTCACGGTATGAATATTAATTTAAATTTTTTTCCACTGATAAATCAGATTCTTTCTGTATAAATGTAAAAAAATAGGATAGAAAAATCTTATGTCTGGCCTTCAGGAAGAATATTTACAGCATCAAACAAAAATTGAGCAGCTTCGCCTTTCAATTCAATATATCCGCTGGTATCTTGTTAGCCTAATTTTACTGTGCCTAATTTCAGCTATTATTTTCTTTTGTTACTTTACTTCTTACATTACAAACTTTATTTGGTCAATTGGCTTTACTATTTTGACGCTTACTTGTCTATTATTTGTCCCAAAGCTATTAACACATTATCGTGATATTCATTTCATTAAGAAAACAGATTTAGTGCTACAAGGCATTTGTTTGGCGTCTGGAATTTTAATGGGAATAAATATCATTGTTCTGCATTTTTCCCTTCCTGACACTTTAATATCTGTTTCTGATGTTCATATCCTCATAGCATTATTTATTACCTCAGCCCACATAATTGGTCTTACATTTTTAACTCAACAACCTCGATATTTTTATTTACTCTTTATTCCAAGTACAGTTCCACTCATTATTGGACAGTTTACTCATTCTCAAATCACCCAACTCCCCTTTTACTTTGCATATAATTTAGCTTTCGTCGCAACTTTACTTTGTGCTTATGCAACTCAGCGTAACTATCAAAAAATTTCTCAACTATTATTTAAAAATAAACAACTTGTTCAAGTAGCAGAACAGCATACTCAATGGGCTGAAGAGTTATGTGTACAGCTCCAACAAGAAGTAAATAAATCTAAAGATATTGAAGCACAGCTTCAATTTAATAATCATTTGCTCGAACAAAAGGTTCGGGAAAGGACATATGACCTCACTAAAATGAATGAGAGGCTTGAAAGCCATCATCATAATTTAGCATTTGCACATGAAACAGCAGGTATCCGACCGTGGGATTGGGATATTGAGAAACAAAAATTAGAAATAACGTTTTTTGATCAACAAAAACAAACTCAAAATACTCCTTTACACCTCAAGTCAATTTTAGAGCGCATTCATCCCAATGACCGAAAGTTATTTGATGAACGTTTAAAAGAACACTTGGAAGGAAAATCTGATCACTTCAATATTACTTTCCGCATTTTACGTCGTAATGGTTCTTGGCGTTGGATTCATGACGTAGGACGTGTCATTAGCCGTGATCCTAAAACCAATAAAGCTTTACGTATGGTTGGAATGACCAGAGATATTCATCAGGAAAAAAAAGATCAAGAACATTTGAGACTTTCTGCGATTGTGCTTGAGCAGGCAGCTGAAGGAATTTTTATTCTAGATGAAAAACTCAACTATATTGAAGTTAACCCCTATTATGAGAAATTAACTGGCTTTTCAAAATCTGAATTATTAAGTCAGCAGCTATTTAATATCACAATAAATCAGAAGCTACAGCAACAACAATTTCACGACTCCATTACTCAGCAACTTCTAAAAACTGGCGAATATATGGGCCAATTTGATGAAAAGTTTACATCGGGTAAAAGTGTCTATTTATGGCTTCATATTAATGCAGTTAAAGATGAGTACAACCAGATTATTAATTATATTGGTTTTGCACGTGATTTAACCGACCAAAAGCGACAAGAGCAGCATTTATCTTATTTAAAAAACTATGATAGTTTGACTCACCTTCCTAACCGCTTTTACTATTATAATCAATTACATCAATATCTTGTTAATCCATCTTATAGTTTTAAAAATTTGGCTTTAATACGTATTAATATCGATAGATTTAGAGCATTTAATGAGTTTCTAAATAATGATAGTGGGGATGAGTTACTTAAACAATTTGCACAGCGACTACGACTGACCAATATCAATGCAATTTTAGTGGCTTACTTAAACGGCGATGATTTTGCAATTATTTATGAAATATCACCTATTCATCCCAACATTGAGCAATATTGCCAAAATATATTACAAGCTTTAAATGCGCCTTTTTATATTGATGAACAAGAATATTTCATTACAGCTTCTATTGGGGTTGCTTGTTTCCCTGAGCATGGCCGGCAAATTGATCACCTCAACAATCATGCCGAACAAGCCTTGTCGGAAGCAAAACGTTTAGGTGGCAACACTATTAGCTATTATTGTAATAAAACTACAAACCCATATAAGACAGCAGACTTAGAACAAGAGTTGCGTAAAGCCATTCAAAATGATGAATTTGTGGTGTATTACCAACCAAAAATTAATTTAAATGACAAATCGATTAAAGGTTTTGAAGCACTCATTCGCTGGCAGCATCCTGAAAAAGGGTTAGTTATGCCGAATATGTTCATTCCTTTTGCTGAACGTAGTAGCCTTATTTCCGATATTGGTAAAGTTGTTTTAGATAAAGTTGGCAAACAGCTACAAGAATGGAAAAAAGCTGGCTATGCCGATGTCCGAGTTTCTGTAAATATTGTTGCTCAACAAATTCATCGAGGTCTTTTACTCAGTGATTTAGACGAAGTTTTAGACACATATCATCTTGATGGTTCAAATTTAGAACTAGAAATCACGGAATCTGCTTTATTAGATAATACTGACAATGTAAAAAAACTATTGCACTCCATTAAAGAACGTAATATTTCAATTGCACTAGATGATTTTGGCACTGGATATTCATCGCTAGCTTATTTAACAGAATACCCAATCGATGTTTTAAAAATTGACCGGGCCTTTGTTTCGAAAATCGGTGATCAAAAACAAGAAGCAATTGTGAATGCGATGATTGCGATGGGTAAAAGCATGGGATTAAAGCTAGTTGCAGAAGGTGTGGAAACCGAAGAACAAGTTATTTATCTACAAAAGCAGCAATGTGATTTTTTACAAGGCTTTTTCTTTAGCCGTCCACTTCATCCAAATCAGATTCTTCAATATCTACAAACAAATACGCATATTTGATAATTGTTTTAACAGTCTATTTTACATGCGCTGGTTTTTCCAAAAATGAGCGTTTTTGACTGTGAGAAATAGAGAAGTAGTGTTATATTCTTTAGCATTTAGCTCACCATGAGGCTATTGGCCATTCGTCTACCTATTATGTTACTTGATATAATTTTGTACATAGTAAGCAGATAAATTACCAACCTTTGTGAGCAACTTGACTAGTTTGCTTTTTTGTATCAATAGAGACTCAGATGGACGATCAATCTTTAAAACAGGCCGCTTTAAATTACCACGAATATCCAAATCCAGGGAAAATCAGCGTCACGCCAAGTAAGCAACTTGTCAACCAACGAGATTTGGCTCTAGCTTATTCACCAGGGGTTGCTGCTCCATGTTTAGAGATTGAACGTGATCCTTCAGCTGCTGCAAAATATACAGCGCGTGGTAACTTGGTTGCTGTTGTCAGTAACGGTACTGCGGTTCTTGGTTTAGGTAATATTGGTCCATTAGCTTCTAAACCGGTAATGGAAGGTAAAGGCGTTCTGTTCAAAAAGTTCGCTGGTGTCGATGTATTTGATATTGAAATTGCTGAAAACGATCCAGATAAAATCGTTGATATTGTTGCTTCATTAGAACCAACTTTCGGCGGTATTAACCTTGAAGATATCAAAGCGCCTGAATGTTTCTACATTGAAAAGAAACTTCGTGAACGCATGAAAATTCCTGTGTTCCATGATGACCAACACGGAACAAGTATTATTGTAGGTTCAGCATTATTAAATGCTCTACAAATCGTTAATAAGAAAATTGAAGAAATCAAAATCGTTGCTTCAGGTGCAGGTGCTGCTGCCCTTTCTTGTTTAGATTTACTTTGTGCTTTAGGCGTAAATAAAGAAAACATCATTGTTGCCGATTCTCGTGGTCTTCTTACAACTTCACGTGAAGGCTTGGATGAATCGAAAAAACGTTATGTACAAGACATTAAAGCGACTCAATTACATGAAGTAATGGCTGGCGCGGATATGTTCTTAGGTCTTTCAGCTGCTGGTATTCTCACCAAAGATATGGTGAAACAAATGGCTGAAAATCCGATTATTTTTGCATTAGCAAACCCAGATCCAGAAATTCTGCCTGAACATGCACATGAAGTACGTCCAGATGTAATCATGGCAACTGGTCGTTCGGACTACCCGAACCAAGTAAACAATGCTTTATGTTTCCCTTATATCTTCCGTGGTGCACTTGACGTAGGTGCTACAACAATTAACGAAGATATGAAAATTGCATGTGTACACGCAATTGCACGTATGGCTCACGTAGAAGCTGACGCAGCTACTTATGGTGAAAAATCTGCTTCATTTGGCCGTGACTACTTAATTCCACGCCCACTTGATCAACGTTTGATTTTAGAAATTGCGCCTGCTGTTGCTAAAGCAGCAATGGATTCAGGTGTTGCAACTCGTCCTATCGAAGATTTCTCTGCATATCGTCAAAAACTTTCTGAGTTTGTTTATAACTCAGCATTCTTGATGAAACCGATTTTTGCTCAAGCAAAAACAGATCCTAAACGTATTGCATACGCTGAAGGTGAAGATGAGCGCGTATTACGTGCTGTTCAAATTGCAGTTGATGAAGATTTAGCTAAACCAATCTTAGTTGGTCGTACAGCAGTCATTGAAGCAAACATCAAAAAATTAGGCTTACGTTTACAACACGGCGTAAATATCGAGATTGTAGATCAAGAACAAAATCCGTTATACGAAGAGTTCTGGAAAGACTACTATCAAACCATGCAACGCAAAGGCATCACTGTTGAATATGCTCAACGTGAAGCTCGCCGTCGTTCAACACTCATTGCTGCACTTCTAGTTAAGTTTGGCAAAGCAGATGGTATGTTATGTGGTACTTACAGTAGCTATAACATTCACCTTGACTTCGTACGCAATGTAATTGGTCTTAAAGAAGGCATGAACAACTTCTTCACGCTTAATGCATTAATGCTTGAAGATCGCAACTTGTTTATTGCTGATACTTATGTAAACACTAATCCGACTGCTGAACAACTTGCTGAAATGACTATTTTAGCGGCTGAAGAAGTACGTCGCTTTGGTATTACACCACGCGTCGCGCTACTTTCTCATTCAAGCTTCGGTAGTGACCAGACAGACTCAAGTGCTCAAAAAATGCGTGAAGTTTATCGTATTTTATCTGAGCAAGCTCCAGAGCTTGAAGTTGAAGGTGAAATGCATGGTGATGCAGCATTAGACGAAAATATTCGTCATTTTGCATTCCCTGGTTCTCGTTTCAAAGGTTCAGCGAACTTGTTGATTATGCCGAACCTAGATGCAGCAAATATTTCGTTCAACTTGTTAAAAGCAACTTCTGGTAACAACGTAACAATTGGTCCAATTTTGCTAGGTGCTGCTAAACCAGTTCATATTTTGACTCCGACAGCGACGACTCGCCGTCTTATCAATATGACTGCTTTAACAGTTGCTGAAATTCAACAGCAAGAAAAGTAATTTAGAAACCGCTTTTTACGAAAAGCCTTTCTAATGACTTGAGAAAACCTCTATTCTGTAGCATGATTGCTTGAAGAATAGAGGTTTTTTCATGCAAGTGTATTTAGTAGGCGGTGCTGTTCGAGATTATTTACTTGGGCATCCCTATCAAGAAAAAGACTATGTTGTGGTCGGTGCAACGCCGGAACACATGCTCGCCCAAGGTTTTCAACCTGTAGGCAAAGATTTCCCTGTGTTTCTTCATCCCGAAACCAAAGAAGAATACGCACTTGCACGAACCGAACGAAAGTCTGGGCAGGGATATCACGGGTTTCAATTCTTTACTGATACAACCGTAAGTTTAGAAGATGACTTAATTCGTCGAGACTTAACCATTAATGCGATTGCAATGGATCAAGACGGTAAAATATATGATCCATATGGTGGTCAAAACGACTTAGAAAATAAAATTCTGCGCCACGTTTCAGAAGCTTTTGCTGAAGACCCTTTACGGGTATTGCGAGTCGCGCGTTTTGCCGCCCGATATTTCCCATATGGTTTTCAAATTGCGCCAGAGACATTGCAACTTATGCAAACCATGGCAGATTCAGGTGAACTTGATGCACTAACACCAGAGCGCGTCTGGAAAGAAACTTCACGCGCTTTAATGGAAAATCATGCCGATATTTATTTCCAAACTTTGCGTGATTGTGGGGCTTTAAAACATCTTTTCCCTGAGATTGATGCTTTATTCGGTGTGCCTCAACGCCCCGAATATCATCCTGAAGTGGATTGTGGCATTCATACCTTAATGTCATTACAGCAAGCTTGTAAGTCGAACTACTCGCTTGATGTACGTTTCGCTGTTTTAGTGCATGATCTTGGTAAGGCCCTCACTCCAGCTGAAGAACTTCCTCGTCATATCATGCATGAAGAACGTGGAATTAAGCCAGTTACCCAATTATGTGAACGTTTAAGAGTTCCGACACAGACCAAACAATTGGCATTATCTGTTTGTAAAGAACATTTAAAATGTCATCAGATTATGTCCTTGAAACCTGGTACTTTATGGCGTCTATTGCAACGCTTAGATGTTTTACGTCGCCCAGAAAGAGTGGAAGCTTTTGTACAAGCCTGCGAGTGTGATGCAAAAGGCAGATTAGGACTAGAAGATCGTCCATATCCTCAAGCTCAATACATGCGTGAAGCCATGCAAATTGTTCGCTCCATTAAAGTTCAAGATTTACCAGAGAACATTAAGGGTGCTGAAATTGGTGAAATGCTTATTCAATATCGAATTGAAGCTTTAGCTGAATTTAAAAATCAGCATCAAAGTCTTAGTCACTCCTAATGAACAACAATAAAAAAAGCCTCAAAATGAGGCTTTTTTTATTTAGGTTTTAACGTCTTGGAAGCGGAATATACTGAGATTGTGTATTCTGTGCTTTTCGCTCACCTACCGTCACAACATAGTTTTGTTGTTTACCTTCTCTTTCAACCAGAACATTAATTTCGCTATTTGGTGCTTGCAAAGCGACATAATTAATTAAATGAGAAGCTGAAGTGATTGGCTCATTATTCACCTGAACAATTTTATCGCCAACTTTAATCCCTGCAGCATCTGCCGGACCATTTTTTAAGACATCAGCAACCACTACACCTACTTGCTGCTTAGGTGCCAATACATCGTCTTGTGTAGGTGGAAGTAAACTAATACCCAACCAACCACGAACAACACGACCATCTTTTAAAATCGAGTTTAATACTTGCTGACAAACCTTTGCCGGAATCGCGAAGCCAATACCTAAAGAGCCACCCGATTGTGAGAAAATCGCCGTATTTACACCAATCAAGTTACCAGCCACATCGATTAATGCGCCACCTGAGTTACCTGGGTTAATTGCAGCATCAGTTTGAATAAAGTCTTCATAGGTATTAATACCTAAATCAGAGCGACCGGTTGCTGAAATAATTCCTTGAGTTACAGTTTGCCCTACGCCAAATGGGTTACCAATTGCTAAAACAACATCACCAACTTCATTACCACTGAGCTTAAAAGGCAATACTGGCAATTTATCTAAATCGATTTTAATAACCGCCAAATCTGTATCAGGGTCGGTGCCAACAATTGTAGCTTCTGCTCGGCGTCCATCATGTAATGCCACCACAATCTGGTCAGCTTGAGCAATCACATGATTATTGGTGAGAATGTAACCATCGGCGCGAACAATAACCCCTGAACCTAAACTATTTTCATTTTGCTGTTGTTGCTCAGGAACCTGATTTCCAAAAAATTCACGGAATACCGGATCACTTAATAAAGGATGATTTTGTTTAACTTTCTGGGTCGTAAAAATATTAACTACTGCTGGTGCTGCAACTTTTACCGCAGCACTATAAGACACCACCCCGCCCGTTCGAGAAGTATCAACCAGTGGCTCAACTTTCTCAGCTGGCATTTGCACCCCATCAACTGCAACAGTTGGTTTCGGCTGATGGTATTTTTGCCATGCAATAAAACTGGCAATTACAATAATAAGTAACACCCAAGGTAACCATGTAAAGGTGCGGCGCACGTTCATATCCTCTACGCAAAGAAGTTTTTAATTAAATTAATATATTGAACAAAAAGAGTTTTCAGTTAAGCATTTTAAATTAAATATGTCGATATACATAAAAAAGTCAAAAAAGATTTGTCTAGCTTTAGTTACACAACAAAATATGTTTCTATAGCTTTAGCAACTTTTACTACTCAATTCAGGAAATATCATGGCAAATTTGCATGAAATTATTCAGTGGTGCGACCAAACCTTAAAAGCAGCAGAATTTAAAGATTACGCACCAAATGGCCTGCAAATTGAAGGTTCAACTGAAGTAAAACGTATTCTTTGTGCAGTGACTGCTTCTGAAGATGCGATTGATGCAGCAATTGCTCAGAATGCCGATCTATTACTCGTACACCACGGTTATTTTTGGAAAGGCGAACCGTACCCAATCACTGGTATGCGAGGTAACCGTATAAAAAAACTTATTCAAAATAATATCTCATTAGTCGCTTACCATCTGCCTTTAGATGCACATCCGAATTTGGGCAATAATATCGCTATTGCAGAAAAACTAAACTTACAAAATTTAGAGCCACTTGATCTAACTGAGAAACATCCAATTGGTAATATTGGTTATTTAGAGCAAGCGCTTTCTGTAGAGGAATTTAAAGCAAAACTACAAAACAGTTTTGATTTTAAAGTGATCCATTTACCGGCTGAAAAACAAAGTATTCAAAAAATAGGCTTCTGTACAGGCGGTGCTCAAGATTTTATTGCTAAAGCTGCTTTACAAAATTGCGATGCTTATATTTCAGGCGAAGTCAGTGAACGAACTTTTTATGAAGCAAAAGAATTAGGCGTTCATTATTTTGCCTGTGGTCACCATGCAACCGAACGTTATGGGGTTCAACGTTTAGCACAAGCAATTTCAAAGCAGTTTGCTATTGAAAGTGAATATTTTGAATTGAATAATCCGATTTAATTAAGTCTTTTTTTCAATCTGTGTTATGCGTATTAATTAGATCTTTATTGTGTATAGTTCTTTAAAAGGCTGCCCTATTGCATCCAGAATCATTTACAATAGAGCCACTTAATTGTATAACCCAGCAAATGCAAGGAATAGGAACATGACAACCATTACTTTACCTGCACTTCCATATGGCTATGATGATTTAGCGCCACATATCAGTAAAGAAACTTTAGAATACCATCACGACAAACATCACAATACCTATGTTGTTAACTTAAACAACTTAATCAAAGGTACTGACCTTGAAGGTAAAACTTTAGAAGAAATCATTAAAGCAACTGCTGGTGATGCATCTAAAGCTGGTATTTTCAACAATGCTGCTCAAGTTTGGAACCACACTTTCTACTGGAACAGCATGAAGCCAAACGGTGGTGGTAAGCCTACTGGCGCAATCGCTGCTAAAATTGACGAAGCTTTTGGTAGCTACGAAAAATTTGCAGAAGAATTTACTGCTGCTGCAACAACTCAATTCGGTTCAGGTTGGGCTTGGTTAGTTGCTGATGAAGTAAACGGTAAACTTTCTATTACTAAAACTTCTAATGCAGACACTCCACTTGCACATGGTCAAATTGCTGTATTAACAATTGACGTATGGGAACACGCTTACTACATCGATTTCCGCAACTTACGTCCTAAATACATCGCAACTTTCTTAGAAAACCTTGTGAACTGGGACTATGCAAATGCAAAACTTGCAGGCCAACCAGCTGGTGTAGAGAAATAATTTTATTTCTTTATAAAAAACCACCCTGTTTTGGGTGGTTTTTTTATTTTTAGTACAACAAAAGCATATTAATCAAGCAAACGATTCATTTTCTTTAATATTCTTATTGACGCTTTTAGATTTCATCCATAAAATGCGCATCAGATTCTCCAATAGCTCAGTCGGTAGAGCGACGGACTGTTAATCCGCAGGTCCCTGGTTCGAGCCCAGGTTGGAGAGCCATCTATTAATCTCCCATAGCTCAGTCGGTAGAGCGACGGACTGTTAATCCGCAGGTCCCTGGTTCGAGCCCAGGTGGGAGAGCCAAGATTCTAAAAGCCCACATTCATTGTGGGCTTTTTCTTTTCTAATCATTTAATATTTTTCTATTATTTTGAATAAAATCAATGTTTCGAATATTTTTAAACCAATCAGTTAGATATTCTCACTAATTCCATTATTAACCCTTGACCTCGCCCCCTTTCCTGCCTAAAATCCCTTTCCAGATTCTCCCATAGCTCAGTCGGTAGAGCGACGGACTGTTAATCCGCAGGTCCCTGGTTCGAGCCCAGGTGGGAGAGCCAAGATTCTTAAAAACCCACTCCTTATGAGTGGGTTTTTATTTGTATGATGTCTTCACATGTTCGAATCGAGTCACTTATTTTTTATTATTTTAGGTTGCTTAAGCACCTGTATTTTTCTTCTTGTTTGTTTACGCCCTTATTTATTTCCAAAACAAAAGTTCTTTGCCCGTCCTGTTATTACTAATTTTGAAACTCAAATGTTTATACGCTTAAAACAGAGTTTCCCAAGTTATCATGTTCTAGCACAAGTGGCTTTTAGCGCATTAATAACCAGTAATGATTATAAGGTTCGTAGTCAGTTCAACCGTAAAGTCACTGATTTTGTTTTGCTTGATGAAAACATGGAAGTAATAGCCATTATTGAGCTAGATGACCCTACTCACCTTGAGAAAGTCGAAGAAGATCGTCTTCGTGATCAAATGCTCATAGAGGCAGGTTATATCGTAAGACGCTATACAAACATCCCGAGTGTACGCCAGCTACAAAAAGATATTTATTAAAAACTACTGTTATTTCTTGTCAGAATTGGCAGCTTCTTTCTCAGCTATTCTTTTTTCCATTTCTAAACGCTGCTGTTCATATTGTTTCTTATTCTGAGCATCACTTTTTGCAGCCAAAAAAAGTATTCCAATAATCAGAAAAGGAATAAATAAACCTAATCCCATTAATAACCAAGGAACAGATTTTTTTTCAACAGATTGCTGGCTCATAAGTTCTTCAAACTCAAAGGTATCGATTTCAGAATGCGTAACAATATAACAAAAAAAGGGCCTTCTTTAAGACCCTTTTAATTTGAATATTTTAAATATAAAAAATTATTGTGCTATTCCAGTACATTCAACATTCTTACTAGCATCTATTACTGATGGATCAAGCACTATATTTGTTTTAGCTGGCATCTTAGATTGAACAAATTGATAAATTTCAGCATTTCTACATACAATCGCTTGAGTATGAGCAGCCCCTAAAACAGGTACAAATGTCACATCAGTTCCCATTTTTTTAAGTCCCTCTTGTAAGGTATTAGTAACAGGATATGGTACAGCCATATCCGCAGTACCCTGTACAATCATGACTGGTGAATTGATTTTTTTAGTAGCTGGCTGATTATCTGCCAAGAACTTTTTCACAGTCGGGTTTTCTTGGAAATTACCAGCTAAACCGGGATAATCTAAAACTGTTTTACCGGCATTAGTAGCCAGGAAATCTCGAATATCATCCGCAAATTTATTATGCAAATCGGTTAAACATACACCATTTTCACCTGTAGTCCCCTCTGCGAACTCAGCTATACTTTGAGAACGTTGTTGGAAAATTTCACGATAATTAAATTTAGGCTCATACGCAGTAATACCTACGGTAGTATATGCGGCATATGCAAGAAGCTCAGCATATACTTCTACAGCCGTACCAACAGGTACAGTACCAGCCTGCTCTTTTTTAAGAATATCTTGAATTGCTTGTGGTGCAACTATAGAAATAATATATCCGAGGCTTGAAGCTGGCGCTCCTGCAACCGCCCCTTTGTAATTAGCATCATTATTAGCAAATTCCGCTGTGCCTAATGAAGCATGTCCACCTTGAGACTGCCCAATCGACATCCATGCACCATTTAACTGATTACCATAATGATCTTTCGCTGCCTTAACAGCAGCTAATGCTGATTTAGCCTCACTTGATAGATTCAAATATGGATGCATTCCCCGGGTGCCCAATCCTTCATAATCTGGGGCAATCACGACATAACCAGCCGCCAACAATGTATCGGCTAAGATCTTAAACCGTGGATTAATTGTATTATTACTTGGTGCACAACTGTCCCCTACACCTACAGTTCCATGTTCCCACACTACTACTCGATAACCATCCTTAGGTTGAGTAACTTTAGGAAACATGACCAGTGCCGTTGCTTGAGCTGTTTTTCCTTGTACATTCTCCATGTTATAGGTCATCACTTTGATAGAGGCAGCACCACTTAAAGTATCTTGAGAATAGTTTTTTTCAGAGATGTACGTTTTATCAGGATTTACTCCAATGTAATCATCATCATCGTCATTACATGCTGTAAGAAATAATGCTGAAATTGATAATGTTATAGCTAAAGCAATTTTTGACCGTTTCATAGAATATCCTTTTTATGTGTTATTTATTCCGCATATTTTTCATGCACAAATATTAAGACATAAAAAAAGTGCTCTGCATAGAACACTTTTCAACCTCACGGTCATTTTTACTATATGAAATTTAAAAATATTCCTAGAAAAATGATTAGTCCAACCCAACGATTGTGACGGAATGCCCAAAAACATACCTGAGGGTTGCGGTCTTTGGTTTTAATTGTTTGATATATAAAATCAAATGCCACTACAACTAAAGCAATAATGGCCCAAGGAAATAAGATATTTTCTAAATATAGCGCTGTACCAATCAAAACAAGACTTATTGCTTGTAAAAGCGCAATAATCTGGATGTCATATCGACCAAAAAGAATAGCTGTAGATTTCACACCAATCTTTAAATCATATTCGCGATCTGTAATTGCATATTGAGTGTCATAAGCCACTGTCCAAGCCAAATTACCAAAATACAGCAACCAGCAAGTCAGATCCGGAGTTTTACCTACCGCAGTAAAGGCCATTGGAATTGACCATGAAAATGCTGCTCCTAAAAAAACTTGCGGTAAGTTGGTATAGCGTTTCATAAATGGATAAATGAAAGCTAAAAATAATGCTCCAAATGACCAGTAGAAAGTTTCTATGGGTAAAAAGAACAACAAACATGCACTTGCTAAAACAAGACCCAAGAATACATATACTGCTTCTCTGGCTCGAATAACCCCTGTTGCTAACGGACGTGTTTTTGTACGCTCTACATGACCATCTACTTTACGATCAGCAAAGTCATTAATGGCACATCCAGCAGCGCGCATAAAAATGACGCCTAAAATCATGACGAATAAAATACCTAAATTCGGTATTCCTTTTGATGCAACCCAAAGTGCCCACATGGTTGGCCAAAACACAAGTTCTGTACCAATTGGCTTATCAAATCGGCATAGATAATAATAAGCTTCTAAACGCTGACGCCATGTTGTACCTGTTGCAGTCGTCATAGTAATTCCTTGTCGTGCTGCTGATATAAAAAAGCTTCAAAAGCCGGTAAGAATGTTTCTTGAACAATAAATTTACATCCATGCCAAGTATAGCAACTTTGTCGCGTCCAGCCTTCTGGTAAACGAATAACCCGGCGATCACAAAGTGGTGTTGTTCTTTGAAATAAAAAAAGACCTATCGGCTTAGAACCAATATGCTGAAATATACGGGCTTTTTTTTGTAAACTTTGAATGGGAAAAATACTTTTTGCTTTCACCCACGGCTCTACATCACTGCCATATAAATAGGTTTCCCTTACCCAAGAAGTGTGGGTATAGGGCATGTTCATCCATTGACTGTCGGCAAAAGTTAAACGCTGGAAATGTTCTTTGAAAGGCTTTACGCTGAACTTCCCCCCACCCAGCTCAGTGAGTTGTTGTGTCAGAGAACCAGACGCATACAACCATGTTTTCAATTCAGGATTTAAAGTCTTTTCCTGCTTAAGTACTGGTTGTCGTTTACGCATAATCTGCTCACATGAAAACTCGCACCTAGTTTACCCCAATTTTTTGATAAAAAACTTAGAGAATTCAATCAACATTCCAAGCAATAAAAAAGCCTGCATAAGCAGGCTTTTTTATGAAGTATGTATTACAGGCTGTAGTACATATCGAATTCAACTGGGTGAGTAGTCGTATTAAGACGACGTACATCTTCAGTTTTAAGTTCGATGTATGCATCAAGCATTTCTTTAGTGAACACGCCGCCTTTTAACAAGAATTCGTGATCTGCTTGAAGTGCTTCAAGAGCCATATCTAGGCTATGAGCAACTGTTGGGATTTTTGCTTCTTCTTCTGGAGGAAGATCATACAAGTTCTTGTCAGCAGCTTCGCCCGGATGGATCTTGTTTTGGATACCGTCGATACCAGCCATTAACAACGCAGCGAAACCTAAGTACGGGTTCATCATTGGGTCTGGGAAACGAGCTTCGATACGCTTGCCTTTAGGGTTAGAAACGTAAGGAATACGGATAGACGCAGAACGGTTACGCGCTGAGTAAGCAAGCATAATTGGTGCTTCGAAGTGAGGAACCAAACGCTTGTATGAGTTTGTAGATGGATTTGTGATTGCATTCAATGCACGAGCGTGCTTGATGATACCACCGATGAAGTACAACGCCATTTCTGAAAGGCCTGCATATTCATCACCAGCAAACAAGTTCTTGCCATCTTTAGAGATAGACATGTGAACGTGCATACCAGAACCATTATCACCTACCATTGGTTTAGGCATAAACGTAGCTGTTTTTGCATATTGATGTGCAACGTTCCAAACAGCATATTTGAACTGTTGAACTTCGTCAGCTTTACGTACAAGCGTATTGAAGCTCACACCAATTTCTAATTGGCAAGAAGCAACTTCGTGGTGGTGTACTTCTACACGACCTGGGCCCATGATGTCTTCAATTTTTGCACACATTTCTGCACGCATATCTTGTGCAGAGTCAACTGGAGGAACTGGGAAGTAACCACCTTTAACACGTGGACGGTGACCTGAGTTACCAGACTCGTAATCTTTACCAGTAGACCAAGCAGCTTCTTCAGCGATTAATGTATGACGAGCGCCAGACATATCGATGTCCCATTTCACTTCGTCAAATACAAAGAATTCTGGCTCTGGACCAAAGAATGCAGTATCACCGATACCTGTAGATTTTAAGTATTCTTCTGCACGGCGAGCAATCGAACGTGGGTCACGTTCATAACCTTGACCAGTTGAAGGTTCAATAACGTCACAAGTCACAACTACTGTTGGCTCAGCAAAGAACGGGTCGATGAAACCAGTTTCTGCATCCGGACGTAAAATCATGTCAGATGCTTCAATACCTTTCCAACCAGCGATTGAAGAACCATCGAACATTTTACCGTCTTCAAAAGTATCTTCATCAATAGAATCAGCTGGGTAAGTTACGTGCTGTTCTTTACCCTTAGTATCAGTAAAGCGAAAATCGACCCATTTTGCGCCACTTTCTTGTATGAGTTGAAGGACCTTGTTCGCCATGCTCATTTTGCTCCAATGAAATTTTGTTGCACTTGTTGAGTGCGTGTTAGTTGCTGGTATTTATTAAGCAATTCTCATACCAACTTTATAAGACTTACCTAAAACATTGAATTACTTATAAGTATTCATGATTTAGGCCCCTTGTCTTGAACCCATTATACTGTTTGCTTGTGTAAATGCACCATATTCACACATTTTCAAATTATGGCATATTTAAATAGCTCATTATTGCCCTAATTTAGTGCAAAATTGTTGCACTGATATAACCCGCTGCATCAATTTCTAACAGTCGTCCATGATCATAATACTTTCTTATATATAATGCTGAGATTCTTATCGGATTACTTGAAAATAATCACTCCTTTGACATCGATCTTCCCCAATGAGTTCCTTTGGTTTATTTCAGCAACTTAAATTTATGACTTAAACCATCAGTTAAATGCCTTCTGCTTTAGTTAAAATCTAATAATTATTTTTCATTTTTATGAATTTCTCTAAATAAACGCACTATTTAGTCGCTATCTAAGCAGTTAATAAGACCACATATAGTAGATCTCACATTACTCGACAAAAAATAAATTTTACTATTCATGTTCTTTTTCATTCACTTTTTTTATACAGGCCAAACTTGCTTTTATTATTAAAAAAAACTAAAAACTATATGCATAAATTTTTGTTATAAATAAACAAACCAAAAGTTATGTTTATAAAAAACTTAAAAGCATTCAAGGATTTGAATAATGAAATATGACTTTGAACAATCGGATAAAGCTTTTTTCGGCCATCCTAAACCATTACGAACGCTATTTTTTACAGAGCTTTGGGAAAGATTTTCTTATTATGGAATCCGACCCTTACTCGTTCTTTATATGATTGCGATGGTCAATGACGGTGGTCTAGCACTTGATCGACCAACTGCCGCAGCGATTGTTGGATTATTTGCAGGCTCCATGTATTTAATGACCGTTTTTGGGGGGTGGGTTGCTGATAACTGGTTAGGCCAAGCACGTGCTGTCTGGTACGGTTCAATTATTATTGCCTTAGGTCACTTATCAATTGCCCTTACATCTGTATTTGATCAATCTTTCTTTTTCTTAGGTTTAGTACTGATTGTTTTAGGTACCGGATTATTTAAAACATGTATTTCCGTGATCGTGGGAACACTATATAAAGCCAATGATGCAAGACGTGATGCAGGTTTTTCCATTTTCTATATGGGAATTAACATGGGGTCATTTATTGCCCCACTTATTACAGGGCTTTTGGCGAAAGACCATGGCTGGCATTTAGGCTTTGGTATTGGTGGCATTGGGATGTTAATTGCTTTATTAATTTTCCGTTTTATGGCAATGCCTCAGCTCCAAACATTTAATGAGCTACGCCAAGAAGCCAATAGCTGTAGCAAACCTGTTGTAGAAAATAAAAATGCGCCTAAAATTGTATTTAGCTTTTTATTCGCAGTTGCAGTCGTTATTGCGCTAACCTTCCTTGGTATCATTCACATCAATCCCGTGGCTGTCGCGACCTATTTAACCGTAGGTATTAGCATTGGGATTATTGCTTATTTTGCATATTTACTACTTTTCCTGAATTTAGAACAACATGAAAAATTTAAAATAATTATTTGCTTCGTTTTATTAGCAGCCTCTGCCCTATTCTGGTCAGCTTTCGAACAAAAACCCACAACTTTTACCTTATTTGCGCAAGATTATACGGACCGTATTGTTTTCGGATTTGAGATTCCCACTGTATGGTTTGAATCAATCAATGCTCTTTTTATTATTATCTTTGCTCCAGTTGCAGCTTGGCTATGGGCTAAGCTAGGTAAAGCGAATAAAGATCCAAGCTATATCAGCAAATTTATTATTGCGTTGTTATTCGCCGCAGGTGGCTTTTTACTTATGTCTCTAGCCAGTCATTTTGCTATTCATGGCGGAGTAGTTTCACCATTTTGGTTAGTCGGTACTTTATTTCTTCTTACCATAGGTGAACTTTGCTTAAGCCCAATTGGCTTATCAACCATGACCAAACTTGCACCTGATGTCATACGTAGTCAAATTATGGGTTTATGGTTTACAGGTACAGCTCTTGGCAACCTTATGGCAGGTTTAATTGGCGGGCAAGTCTCGGCAGATGGTATTAATCATTTACCTAGCCTATTTATGCGCTGTGTATTAGCCTTGGTTATTGGCGCAATCGTGTTATTTTTATTAAAGAAACCAATGAATAAATTAATGGACAAAAGTACCAACAAAGTTCAACCTGATTTGGAAACGATATGAACGACTTAACTGTTCCAGAAAAACTAGCGAAACTTCGTGAACTCATGACCAATCAAAGTATTGATGCTTTGGTTGTCATGAGTGCAGACCCCCATATGTCTGAATATTTACCAGACTATTGGAAAGCAAGGCAGTGGTTAAGCGGTTTTAGTGGCTCTGTTGGCACTTTAGTTGTGACCCAAAACTTTGCAGGACTCTGGGCCGATGGGCGCTATTGGGTACAAGCCGAACAACAACTCGCTGGAACTGGCTTTCAGTTACAAAAACTGACCAGTGATGAATCTTCTACCCATCTCGCATGGATTGAGAAAAATCTACCGGCGGGTTCGGTTATTTCAGTAAATGGGCAAACACTTTCAATCCAACAATTTAAAGCGTTGGAAAATACAGCAAAGCAACGTGGCTTTAAGCTTGAAACACAGCAAGATTTAATTGGTTTGATCTGGTTAAACCGCCCTGAACTTCCTTTAGAGCAGATTCATTTAATGCCTGAAGGATTAAATGCCCTATCTCGTAAAGAAAAAATTCAGGCAATACGCGAAACGTTAAAAACTAAAGCGATTGAAGGACATTTCATTTCATCTTTAGATGATATTGCTTGGGTCTTAAATGCACGTGGACAAGATGTAGAATACAACCCTGTATTCCTTTCTCATTTATATATCAGTGCTCAACAGGCTGTTTTATTCATTGATAGCAACAAAGTCGATTCAACCACTCAACAGGCTTTCAAAGCTGATGGCATTGAGATTCGTGACTATCAAGATTCAGCTCAGTTTTTAGCAAATATTTCTAATGCATCTGTGCTGTTAGATCCCGCCAAAGTCTCGATTTTTCATGAGCAAGCTATCGCAAAAGATATTCAGGTTGTCTACGACATCAACCCAAGTACACTTTTTAAATCGCGTAAGCATGAAAGTGAAATAGCTCATATCCGTCATGCCATGGTGAAAGATGGTGTTGCCCTTTGCCATTTCTTCAACTGGTTAGAAAAAGCACTTCATCAAGGTCAACGCATTTCAGAACTCACCATTGATGAAAAGATTACGGCTTTCCGTGCTCAACAAGAGGGTTTTATAGGCCCAAGCTTTTCAACGATTGCCGGCTTTAATGCCAATGGTGCTCTACCTCACTACCGTGCAACTGAAGAGCACTATTCATTTATCGAAGGCGATGGTTTATTGCTGATTGATTCTGGTGGACAATACGTAGACGGCACTACCGACATTACCCGTGTTGTTTCTGTAGGAACACCAACAGAGCAACAAAAACGTGACTATACTCTGGTTTTAAAATGTCATATTGCTTTGGCAAAAACGATTTATCCAGAAGGTTTAGCTGCCCCACTACTCGATTCAATTTGTCGCCATACGTTATGGCAATATGGTTTAGATTATCGTCACGGTACAGGTCATGGCGTAGGCTTTGCGCTTAACGTGCATGAAGGACCACAAGTGCTTTCTTATTACGCGCCTATTCATGCCTATAGTAAGTTGCGTGAAGGTATGATTCTTTCCAACGAGCCAGGCTTATACCATGAGGGACAATACGGTATTCGTATTGAGAATCTGGTTGCAAACAGACTTCACTCAGGGTTTGAGAAAACCTACGGCGATTTCTTAGAGTTTGAAACGCTGACCCTTTGCCCGATTCATTTAGATTGTATCGTCGTTGACATGCTAACGGATGAAGAGAAAGACTGGTTAAATGGTTATCATCAAACTGTTCAAGAAAGACTGGCTGAACATTTATCTGGCGATGTTTTAGATTGGCTAATTTATAACACTAGGGCGATTTAAATATTTAATAGCATTAAACCAAATCAAAGCCTTGAAAGAGTCAAGGCTTTGATTTAAATCCTATAAGGTATGTAAAAAAATCAAAAACCATACTAAATGCTTATTCTAATCCGTTTATTATTTTTTTATTTAATTACAGTTTCTGTCTAATAGGCTTTTAGGAATTTTTTTCTTATAGATCTCAAACTTTTTTGTAATTTGTCTATCTTTATCTCCAACAAATGACTTATTGGCTATTAATTCCATAGTGTCTTTATCTTTTTTTTTACTATCATCGGCAATAAGGTCATCTAAGTCATTATTAGGTTCTATTAAACCATTTCTATATCTATATTTTAGGTAATTTGTATTAATCAAATTATCCTTCTTAAAATTGAATTTATATTTTTCTTGTCCTGATTCTCCATAAAGACTCAGTATAAGAGAACAATAATTTTTTACTTTTTGCAATTCAATTCCACCACCTTCAGGACTAATTCCTTGATCGGTTAAATCTAGCTCATAGATTTTCTTTGAAGGTGGGTTAGTTTTAGCAGATAAATTACATCCAGTTAAGAGTATAACAAAGCTAATAATAAGTTTTGTCATCGTGCCTTGTTTATTTAACATCATATACTACCTTTAATGGATCACCGTCTCATTTGATCTATATTTACAGTTTTGTCAGACAGATCAAGGGACTGCTTTACATAATGAAAATCCACTTTTATCTTCATCCATATTTCACTGCTCCGTCATCTAAGTTAGAAGTATGTATTTTGGTATATCTCATATGTAAAAGATAAAATCGAAGAATATAAAAATTCTGATATAGTAGCCCATTAGAAAGCGGCTTCTTATTTTTCAAACCTAAAAAGTCTTTTCTAAACAGTGAGTATGAATGTGAGTAATATTCTAACTACTCATTAAATATATTTTAATTATCATGAGGTTAAGTTCATCATGCTTCTAATGATCGACAATTACGACTCTTTTACCTACAACATCGTTCAATACTTTGGCGAGTTGAATCAGGAAGTAAAAGTAGTTCGCAATGATCAAGTCACATTAGAGGATATTGAACGATGGCAACCAAAATATCTGGTGATTGGTCCTGGCCCTTGCTCTCCAAGCGAGGCAGGTATTTCAATTCCTGCAATTAATCATTTTGCCGGAAAAATTCCTTTGCTTGGGGTGTGTTTAGGCCATCAAAGTATTGGGCAAGCTTTTGGCGGAAAAATTGTAAGAGCCAAAACGGTGATGCACGGACGTTTATCTGACATGTACCACAGCAATAAAGGTATTTTCAGTAATCTTCCTAGCCCATTCTCAGCAACTCGTTATCACTCATTAGTGATTGATCAGGAAACGCTACCTGACTGCCTTGAAGTAACATGCTGGACCAATGAAGCAGATGGCTCAATGGAAGAAATTATGGGCGTTAAACATAAGACACTTCCTGTTGAAGGCGTGCAATTCCATCCGGAATCTATTTTGAGCCAACATGGCCATCAAATCTTTAAAAACTTTTTAGACATCTACGCATAAGTCAGCCGTCAATAGATTGTTTTAAAAGTAATTTGATAAGAACCTTTAATAAAAAAGCCAACTACGATCAGTTGGCTTTTTTTATGGCTGAATCAATCACAACTTTAACTGTTGCACAATTGACCCATCTTGTTTTGCTACCAGCGATTCGCAGAGTTGAATACGCTCTTTAGTCTGTTTCAATCCTCTTTCTACCCCAACCAATTCTTTAGTTCGTGGTGCAAAAAAGTCATTTAACTGTGCCGCTTGTTGTTGGGTACATGCTGCCCCACTAAACATTGCAGGGAAACGCCCAGCTGAAGATTTACCTAAACGATCAAACACAGCGTCATGATTTACCTTAAACCAAGACCATAAGCCACCTTGTTCATCTCCATAATTATTGATTGAGTTGACCACGGTACGAACTTCACCAACTTTAACACGCGGGTTTAAAATCAACTGACGGGCTTGTTGGCGCGTTGCTTCTTGATTTGCTGAACCCAAGGCTGTAAGTATTGCAAGACGTTGTGTCGGTTGAGTCACGCGTTGTAACTCTCCAGACAATCGGTCAAAAGCTGGTTGACCTTTTTCTTGTACACGTACAGCTAAAATGGTTGGCAATAATTCAGGTGTTACTTGCGCAAAATTAAGCTGCTTTTGAGCAAATAGAGCATCTGACTGTTTTAACAGTTGGGTACGAACTTCAGGAACTTGAATATCTAAAGCAAGAAACTTAACCAACTCACTACGCCATAAACTGTCTTCAGCTGATTCACCTGTTTTGCTGACATAACCCAACTGATTTAATTTTGGTAAATATAAATTAGCTAAGACTTTTCTAAAATGTTCACGTTCAGCTTCTGTTTTTAATACATGACGATGAATTGTACTTAACTGGGAAAACAGCGCTGTACTAATTTGTCGGCTATTTGAATTGGCAAATTTCTTCGCAACATCTACGACAGCCAACAAATTAATATCACCATGGTTAAATGCCGCTGAAATTGCATAGGCATAGGCCAACTGTTCAGTGTTAGAAAGCTTTTCTGTAGCAGCAGTCAGACGAGTAAATTCTTTCTGTGGCA
This sequence comes from Acinetobacter sp. 148, assembly GCF_031196675.1. Classification (NCBI taxonomy): domain Bacteria; kingdom Pseudomonadati; phylum Pseudomonadota; class Gammaproteobacteria; order Moraxellales; family Moraxellaceae; genus Acinetobacter; species Acinetobacter sp. 148. Next base: position 66,711 of record NZ_JAVIMT010000063.1, read on the forward strand.
AACTAAATTGGTAGTATCCCGCCGCATCTGCATTTGGTATATACCAACTGCCAAGGCTGGCGCCTTTGAGTTCAATTTTGGCTTCTGCTTGGTCTACCAATTCACATTGCACTTTACTACCTGCATTTGGAACTTCATAACGTACACATAATGGTACACCCCAGAGGCTTCTTGCATCACCTTTTGAGCCCACAGGTAAATAACGGCTTTGCTTCACATTTAAAAAGACTTTATTGCCTTCTTGCTGTAGTGAAGTATTGAGTAAAGGTACACCCGGTTGATCAAGGAAACTTTTCATCGCTCTAGTAAAGCGCTCACCTTGTCCAGACTGCTCTGCTAAAGCACTAATTAAATCATTAGCTGTCGCATTACCATATTGGTGCTTATTAATATAATTGCGCACCCCTTGTTTGAATTTTTCTTCACCCAAATAGCTTTCAAACATATTTAAAACAGCCGCACCTTTTTGATACGTGATACCATCAAAAGCAGTTTGAATATCGGCATTACTTAAAATAGGCTGGCGAATACGGCGCACACTCACTAAGCTGTCACTTTTCATCGCATCTGCAGTATCTGCAATACGTTCTAGGTCAGCATTAAATTCCGGATGTAATTTTTGAGTAATTTTACTTTGCATCCATGTGGCAAAGGATTCATTGAGCCACAAATCATCCCACCACGGCATCGTGACGACATCACCAAACCATTGATGTGCCAGCTCATGTGCATTGACATTAAATGAATTCTGTACAAAAGATACTGGTGAGTCCTTATCTAACAACATTAGATAGTCCCTAAAAGTAATTAGCCCTGGGTTTTCCATTGCCCCAGCAGCAAAGTCTGGTGCTGCCAGTAAATCTAGCTTGTCAAATGGATAGCCAAAGGCAAAATAATCTTCTAAAGTTTTTAAAATGGCTGGCGTTTCAGATAAGGCTTGCTGCATTTTTTCAGCTTTAGCATCGGGTGCAATACCACGTAACTGGATCGGCTGCTTACGCCATGAAGTTGCTCCAATATCAGGTCCTTTTTGTAATTGCCACGGCCCGACAGCCAATGCAAGTAAATATGTTGGTAGTGGTTTGGTTTGTGCAAAACTGAGTGTTTTCCACCCTGACTTCTCTATTTGCTCAGATGTTTGTTGGGTATTGGCAAAACCTGAATATTTGCTTGGAATCGTCAAACGAATATTAAACGGCGTTTTAAAACGTGGCTCATCAAATGACGGAAATGACTGGCGTGCACTAATTGCTTCCATTTGAGTCATCACATAAGGTTTTCCCTCAAACTCAATTTTATAAATACCATCGAGCTGCTGGTCATACGCTGCATTAAAATCTAGAACAAGTTGATACTGTCCTGCGGGCAAAGTCTTAGCAAATTTAATTTTACTCACCCCATCGACCTCGGAGGCTTGCTCATATTTTGCCTTGGTTTTAGTACCCTCTGCCGATGTGATATTCACATCTTTAACCGTCAAAGATTTACCATGAATCCAGATGTGATCTGTGGCTTGAGCCAGCTTTAAATGAATAGTAGTTTTACCGGTATAGCCTTTTTGTGCGGGATCAATCTTAAAATCTAAATCATAAGATTCGGGTACGACCCACTCAGGTAATTTACCAATCGGGATTTGTTCACTGTTATTAGATGCAAAAATCTGTGTAGCCGATAAAGATAATAATGTTGTAAGTAGCAATCTTTTTTTAAATGAAGGCTTGACCAGCATAAGGGGTTTTATCCTCTGTAGTTTTAAATAAAAAGATGCAGCAAATGCTGTACCACTTCGCTGCATCCCCACATCATTCTTAGAATTTATAGTTAAACTCCAACCAACCTTGACGGCCGAATGGTGAATATGATCCTACTGGATAATAGGGCCAACCGCCTGTGTCATCTCGTTTCACTTTGTCAAACAAGTTATTGATAATGATTGAAGCAGAAGCTTTTGGAGAGATTTGATAAGTACCACTCCAATTCACCAAATACGTTGGACTTAGGTAAGCAGTTTGGTCGCCGTTTGGAATTTTGCCATAACGATTAACTAATACTGTTGATGCCCAATCACCAAAGCTCCAGCTGAGACTAGTATTAAAACGGTCACGCCAATCCGGAATACTTAAATCTTTTAAATAGTCATCTTTCTCGCCATCTTTTGATTGTTGATATTCATGTTCTAGTACACGGCTATAATTGATCGTCCAGAGAAAGTTACCAAAGCTGTCTGTTTTCCAGCGCCATCTGCTAGTGAAATCAATCCCGCGGGTATGGTCGGATGCAGCATTAATCGGAACGATATTTATATTCTTAATCACATTTGGGTCGACAACTGCATTTGCAGGGTTACGCTCCACACGTGCTAATGCATCAATACAGGCTGCAGAGTTAATATCTTGGTTGCCTAAACGACAATCTGCTTCCAAACGTAGAATTTTGTCCGCACTTAAGTTGGTCACAAGATTATCAATTTTGATATCCCAGTAATCGACGCTGATATCAAATTTATTGGTTGGCGACCAAACAAACCCTGCACCATAAGATTTACCCTCTTCAGGTTTCAGCTCTTTGTTTCCGGTTAAAGTGTAGTTCGCCCCAGGTGCGTAATCTTTAAAGCTACATTTATCTAAAGGTTGTCCCGTTTGGCTACAACGTAAATAGTCAGTCGTACTTGCGAAATAACCTTTTTGCTTATTTAAGAACAGATAGTTCATATCTGGTGCACGAAAACTAGTTGCGTAGTTACCGCGCACCAATAAAGTCGGATGTGGCCTAAACTCAAGGCCTGAACCGAAAGTTAGCTTATCAATACTGTTATCTGACAAAGCATAACGGTCATAACGTCCGGACAAGGTTAAATTTAATGGCTTTGCTAAAGGTAAGAATAATTCTGCACCAAGTGCTTGGCGTGTACGGGTACCACTATATTCTCCACTAGAACTCGTATTATAAAACTCACCATTTTCAACTGCCTGATCTGGCTTAATCGAAAAACCTTGACGCCCAATTTCGGCCACAGTCGCAAGTTTGGCAGTTCCTGCAGGTAGCTTAAATACGTCACCATTCGCACTTAGGGTCAAACTTTGCGCCCACGACTTATCTTTTTCTTTTGTTGTCCCCGAAATACTTTCAAATTCACTTGCTGTTAATGGTCGACTTAAACGATCTAAGTGAGGTGAATAAATAGGAATACCATCTGCATCTGTACCAAGTTGCTGACCTAAGAAATATTCATCAACATTCGAACGTAATAAGCCTTGGCGGCGTAGCTGACTAGTATAAATGGAACCATTATAGGCTGCTTCATAACTCCAGCTCGTTTCTCCAATATCCCCTCGAATTCCGAAGTTTAAGTTCGAAGAAAGTTCTTTCCACTTTTTATTTATTCGTTCTACCCCACCTAATTCTTCAGGTGCAAAACGGCGATTCCAAATTTCATAATTTCCCGAATCTTGATTTAGGAAATAACCACTCGTTGCAGCTAAAGAAGTCCATATCGGACTACGGGTATTATTTTCAATTTGGTTTGCCCCAATCAAAAAATCTGCAAATAATTGAGTTTTATCATTTAACTCATAATCTAAACCGAGATAACCATTTTGGCTGCGGTTTTGGGTCTGAACCGTCCAATAAGTTGGCCGTGCCAAACCACTGGCACAATTGTCCGCCCCTGCTTGTCCAATATTATTGACTGATCCGTTAAATAAACCATTAAAGGCCTGACATCCACCAATAGAAAGGTATTTACCAGTATCAGCATTTTTACGGCCCACAATCGTGTCTGGTTTTTCTCCCAAACGAGTTCGGCTCTTCATAAAATCCCGATCGGCTGCCCATATCGGTTCACGGCCACTAAGCTCGACCCCATAAACGAGGCTAAGCTTGTCTAAAGTTTTACTACCACTCAGTTGTAAACGTAAATTTTCACCGCCTTCTTTGGTTCCGCCTGCCTTGATATTAAATTGTGTGCCGTCTGTTTTCTTTTTCAGAATAATGTTCACCACACCTGCAATTGCATCTGAACCATAAATTGCAGAAGCGCCACCGTTTAATATTTCAATACGGTCAATAATGGCAGTGGGAATATTGGCTAAGTTCACGAAATTGACAGAACCATCGTACGGTACAGGATAGTCTGCAACCCGATGTCCATTAATTAAAGTCAAAGTATGATTCGGACCTAAACCTCGCAAACTAATGGCGTTCGCTGCAGGTGTAAAAGTATTTCCATAATCGGCACCTTGCACAAAACCAGTGTTCTGCGTCAGGTTATTGAGTGCGTCAAATGCATTACTAAAACCTTGTTTTTCAATATCAGCTGCGGTAATGACGGTCACACTGGTCGGGCCATCTTTTTGTGCTTTTGAAATCCGAGAACCTGTCACCGCAACACGAACTACTTTATCTGGTTTAGCTTGGTTTTGTGTTTGCTCTACGGTTTCTTGCGCATAGCTTTCTAACGGATGAAACAGTGCAACAAATACAAAAATAAATGAGCGCTTATTTTTTAAAGCCCCTACATATTTCAAGTTATTTAAATACATATTTATTAATAGACAAAATAAAGATCGCCTTACTATATCCACTTTTATTTGGTTGATTTATACACATTTTTTCTAGATATATTGATGTTTAATATATACCAAATGGTTAATTATTTATCATAAAAACTCACAATAAACTAAAACCTTTTTCAATAAATGAATTCTGTTTATGACTCAACCCCATACCCTAACTGAGCAAAATTTTTAAAACTCTTATCGAACAGCAAAAATCTTTGGTTATTTTCTGCTAACATAGCCCCCTAGCTAGTGAATCATGGAACGCAATAGGCCGAACCTCCCACACTCGATCAACTTCACCTAAAAATTTTAATCATTAATGCTGTAAATCATGACTATGAATATCCAACAGGCGCTCAACCACATTACCAAGAACATTCATTTGACTCAGCCTCAAATGGAAGAAATTATGCGCAGCATCATGCAAGGTGAGGCAACCGAAGCACAAATTGGTGCTTTAATGATGGGCCTACGCATGAAAGGTGAAAGCATTGACGAAATGACAGCTGCTGCACGTGTCATGCGTGAATTTGCGATCAAGATCGATGTGAGTGATATCAAACATTTAGTAGATATTGTGGGAACTGGCGGTGATGGACAAAATTTATTTAACGTCTCCACAGCATCTAGCTTTGTGATTGCTGCAGCAGGTGCGACCATTGCAAAACATGGTAACCGTGGCGTTTCAAGTAAATCAGGTTCATCAGACCTACTTGAGCAAGCAGGTATTCATCTTGATTTAGATATGCAACAAACCGAACGCTGCATCCGCGAAATGGGTGTGGGTTTCTTGTTTGCTCCAAACCATCATAAAGCCATGAAATACGCTGCTGGTCCACGTCGTGAACTTGGTATTCGAAGTATTTTTAATTTACTCGGTCCACTGACCAATCCAGCTGGTGTAAAACGCTTTGTGATTGGTGTGTTTTCAGATGAACTTTGTCGCCCGATTGCCGAAGTGATGAAACAACTTGGTGCCGAACATGTCATGGTTGTCCATTCAAAAGATGGTCTTGATGAAATCAGTCTTGCAGCTCCGACAACTATTGCTGAGCTTAAAGACGGTGAAATTACTGAATGGACCCTTAATCCTGAAGATGTCGGGATTGAGTCACAAACATTAAATGGTTTGGTTGTCGCAGATGCAACGGCGAGTCTAAAGCTCATTAAAGATGCTTTAAGCAAAAATAAATCTGATATTGGTGAAAAAGCTGCAAACATGATTGCGCTTAATGCAGGCGCAGGCATTTATGTAGCAGGCATTACCAAGACTTATGCTCAGGCTGTTGCATTCGCTCAAGATATTATTTACGGCGGGCAAGCATTAGAGAAAATGAGTGTTTTAGCTGAATTTACTAAAACATTAAAACAATCTCAGGCAGATTAAGGACTTCTCATGATTAATATTCAAAATACCATTTTAGGTAAAATTGTTGACCGTAAACATGAGGAACTTGCTGCGCGTTTAAAACAACGTAATTTGCAAGATGTAGAAGAGCTTGCAAAAGCAGCGACTCCGGTACGTGGCTTTGCAAATGCTTTACAACATAAACGTCCGGGCGTGATTGCTGAAATTAAAAAAGCATCTCCATCAAAAGGAATCATTCGCGCAGACTTTAATCCTGCCGAAATTGCTCAGCAATATGAACAAGCTGGAGCAGCATGTTTATCGGTATTGACCGATGTTGATTTCTTTCAGGGTGCAGATGAAAATATTGCGATTGCCCGTAATCATTGTGCCCTACCTGCTTTACGTAAAGACTTTTTGGTCGACCCATACAATGTAGTTGAAGCACGTGCTTTGCATGCTGACTGTATTTTATTAATTGTTGCTTGTTTGTCTGACCAGCAACTCGAAGAAATGTCTAAAACTGCGTTTGAGCATCAACTTGATGTATTGGTTGAAGTTCATGACGAAGAAGAGTTAGAGCGTGCCTTAAAGCTTTCTGAGCAATGTCTATTAGGCGTGAATAACCGCAATTTAAAAACCTTTGATGTAGATTTAAATACTACTATTCGGTTGAAAAAATTACTTCCGGCCTCACGTTTATTGATCACTGAAAGTGGTATTGCGACACCAGATGATGTACGTATGATGCAAGAGCATGATATTCACAGTTTCTTGGTTGGCGAAAGTTTTATGAAACAACCACGTCCAGATCAAGCTTTTACTGCCCTTTTTGGGCAACCTCAAACGGTTTAATGAAGATATATGAGTAATAAAGATTCATCGCTTTCTAAAGAGCAACAAAAGTTATTGAAGCAATTTAAAAAGCAAATCTCCAATCCTCATTCAAGCAAAATCGCAAATCAGCCTGAGTCTAAAAAATCTCAGGCTGAGTCTGAAGAATTGGAAGACACACATCTATTTAAGCAGGCTGTTGCAGGCGTTAAACCCATCAACAATAGTAATATTGCCGATGTAAAAACCCCACGTACCAAAAAAGTTGATGCACAAACTCTGGCGAAACGTGCAGCTGCCGAAGGTGGTCGTGATACCGAACATGCCGAGCTATCAGATACACAAGCTGCTTTAAATCCGGTCGCAAGCCAAGCAACGTTAAGCTATCGCATTGCGACTCTTCAACATAAGGTTTTTGAAGACTTAAAAGCAGGCAAGATGCGTTGGTTTGAAGCTGTAGATTTACACGGCTGTACCATTGAACAAGCGCGTGACGCAGTTTTACAAATCATCCAGATGGCAAAAGATGAAAATCAAAATGTCATTAAAATTGTGCATGGTAAAGGCCCAGAAGCGGTCTTAAAAACCTATGTCAATGGATGGCTACGCCAACATCGTGATGTTTTGGCATTTGTAAGTGCCCCTGAAAACCAAGGTGGCACAGGTGCTGTTCTCGTACTGCTTAAACGTGCAGAAAAAAATCCAAAATTTGAACAAAAAAAATGATCCTTTGGGATCATTTTTTTACATCAAATACCTGTAATAATTGAGCAACTACTGCAATGGCAATCATTGCAGGTTGTTTTGATGAAATCCCGTCTATCCCAATCGGGCAAACCAAACGTTGCAAAGTTTCCGAAGTATAACCTCGCACCTGCATACGTTTTTCAAAAATAGCCCTTTTACTTTTTGAGCCAATCATCCCAACATAAGCAAATGGTTTTGCCATAGGTTTTAAGGCTGTAAAACACAGTTGCAAATCTAATTGATGATCATGAGTTAAAATTAAAATTGCACCTGAACGGTCAAAATGCTCAATCTCAGCTTCTAAGGTATCAGTCGTTAAACATTGCACCTGTTCCAGTAAATCGGATGGGAAAATATCATCACGCGGATCAATCCATTTCACCCTCACACCAATAGGCAATAAACAACGGACAATTGCTTCACCCACATGCCCCGCGCCACAAATCAGCACTTGCATGGTATTTGGTTGAATCTGCTGACCAAATTGCCATTCTTCACTGCTGCCAGAATGAAACTCGAAACTTGGTTGTTGTTCCATATCCATAGTCTGCCAAGTGGATGCATATTGATATGAGACGTTACGCCATATATGCTTTCCAGCTCGCCATGCTTGCAAACTCCCAGATAAATCCGACGCAATTTCAGCGGGTAATATTTTTTCAAACAATAACCACATCACTCCGCCACAACACTGCCCCAACCGGGCACTGAGGTTAAAGCGTTCAATACGCCTCACACAAGTTTCCGATTCTTTTAACATTGCTTTAACAATATCAATCGCCTGAAACTCTAAATGCCCACCACCGATCGTATCTGACTGCTGCCATTGATGTTGCAAATTAAACCGCAATAACATCGTTGCACCAACCTCTCGTGGCGTAGAACCATCAGCACGGACCACTGTGACCAATACCATAGGCAGAGCATCGACTTGCCACGCTACAAAATCAGTCCACCATTGTAAATGTTGCATAATCTTCTACATTTTAGCCCGTGGGCGAGCAGCCAAAGCTTGTCCCCGTCCAATAGCAATTGCACGTAAAATTTCCTCGGCAGTTGCCGGAGCATTGAGTACGAGCGGTGCATTTTCTGGAATAGCTGCCTGTACTGCCTGACGAATTGCAGAGAAAACCGATAATGCCAACATAAATGGCGGTTCACCTACCGCTTTAGAGCGATAGATAGTGTCTGCCTGGTTTTGATTATTAAACAGTTTGACATTAAAAATATGAGGAATGTCCACACTGGTCGGGATTTTGTAAGTTGAAGGTGCATGGGTAAACAAACGGCCTGCGTGTGGCCCCTGCGGCTGCCAATACAACTCTTCTGTCGTGAGCCATCCCATCCCTTGCACAAACCCGCCTTCAATTTGTCCAATATCAATTGCAGGGTTAATTGACCGCCCGACGTCATGCAAAATGTCGGCACGTAATACTTTCATTTCCCCAGTTAAGGTATCTATTGCGACCTCACTAACCGCTGCACCATAGGCATAATAGAAAAATGGACGCCCCAAATGGTTGACCTGATCATAATAAATTTCTGGTGTTTTATAAAAACCACTGTCCCATAGTTGTACACGTGCCATATATGCCCGTTGAACCAAGTCAGGAAATGTCCATGAATGACCATTCGCTGTTGAAACCATACTATCTTCAAACTGGACTTGGTCAGCTTCACTTTGACTTATTTCGGCTGCAAGTTTTGCCAGACGCTCACGAATTTTAATACAGGCATTTTGAACAGCTTTACCGTTTAGATCTGCGCCACTCGATGCTGCAGTTGCCGAAGTATTTGGCACACGAGAAGTATCGGTTGCAATTAAACGAACGCTATCGATTGGTAAACCCAACTCATGTGCAGCAACCTGCCGTACTTTGGTATATAGCCCCTGTCCCATTTCTGTACCACCGTGTGTAATCGCGACAGTGCCATCCATGTACACATAGACCAGTGCACCTGCCTGATTGTAATGCACGGCGTTAAATGAAATACCGAACATTAATGGTGTTAACGCAATACCACGCTTAATGATGTCATTGTTCTGATTAAAGGCATGAATAGTCTGTCTACGCTTCGCGTAATCACTACTTTGCAATAGTTCGGCTACCAATTTTGGCGCAACATTATCACGGACTTCTGCCCCATAGTGCATACGGTCACGTCCACCACCGGGCTGCTCGGCAAAGAAATTGCGCTGACGAATTTCAACCGGATCGCAACCTAAATAACGCGCAATGTCATCAATAATATTTTCAATGACAAACATACCTTGCGGTCCACCAAAACCACGATATGCCGTATTGGAAACAGTATTAGTTTTACAACGCAAGTTACGTAGCTCAACTGCATTTAGATAATAGGCATTGCCAATATGGCAAATCGCACGTTCATTCACTGGCCCAGAAAGATCAGCCGAAAAACCACAGTTTGAAGCCAGTTGTACCTTTAAGCCTTGCAAAACACCACTGTCATCAAAAGCCACAGACCACTCATAAGCAAAACCGTGACGTTTGCCTGTAGCACTCATGTCATCATCACGATCCAAGCGTAATTTACACGGACGGCCCGTTTTTTGTGCTGCCAAAGATGCAATGCATGCCCACTGCGCTGACTGTGACTCTTTACCACCAAAACCACCACCCATACGGCGGCTTTCCACACTCACCTGATGCATATTCATGCCTAGTGCATGACAAATCAGTAACTGCATTTCGGTTGGATGTTGTGTCGAGCAATAGACTTTTAAACTCTGATTTTCTTGTGGAATCGCATAGGAAATTTGCCCTTCAAGATAAAAATGCTCTTGCCCGCCTAGCTCAATAGCACCTGAAAGTTGATGGGCTACATTTTGAAATGCCTGTTCAACTTCACCATGGCTAAATTCAACAGGCGGCAACACCCATGATTCTTTTTCAATCGCATCTTGAATCGTTAAAATTGGAGTTTCGGGCACATACTCAATTTTTGCTAAGCGAACTGCCTGACGGGCTTGCTGATAACTCTCGGCAACGACCACAAATAAGGCTTGTCCATAAAATTCGACCTGCTCTTCGGCAAAAATTGGGTCATCTTTAACAATTGGCCCCCAATTATTTTCAACCTCAATATCTTTTGCCGAAAAAACTGCATAAACACCTTCAGCTTGACGTACTGCATCCAAATCAAACTTACTGATTTTGCCTTTGGCACAATTTGAAAATCCAACTGCCAAATGCAGTGTATTTTCAAGCTCGGGTAAATCATCAATATAAGTTGCCTGCCCGGTTACATGTAAATGTGCACTTTCGTGTGGAATCGAGTCGCCTGCTTTAGCTGATTTTTTAGAAATATTTAAGTCAATGGTTTGATTCATATTAGATCTCCACCATAGCAATCAGGTCATTCACACGAGTGAGTGTTTGAGAAAGGATTTTTTCTACATAAAAACGCTTTAAACAGTTTTTCGCGACGTGTAAACGATACGCTGAGCTAGCACGTCCATCATCTAAAGGCTGATAGTCTTGCGACAATGCCTGCTGCGCCTGAATCATCAATTCTGCTGTAATTTGCTGGTCTTCTAATATGGCTTCTGTATATTTTGCACGTTTGGGAATAGCCGCCATACCACCAAAAGCAATTCTTACATTGTGAGCGACATCATCATTATCTAACTCACAAAAAATGGCTGCACATACCGCAGAAATATCTTGCTCAAATCGTTTGGCAATTTTATAGCTGGCAAATTTAAAACGTGTCTGCCCTTCGCGAAGCGGAATAACAATCGCTTCAACAAACTCACCAAGTCGTAATGCTATTTTTTGATAGTCTAAATAAAAGTCTTCCAAAGCAATTTCACGAGTCTGCTCACCTACACGCAAAATCAATCGTGTACCTAGCGTAATTAATGCCGGCATTGAATCACCAATAGGCGAACCATTAGCAATATTTCCACCTAGTGTTCCTGCATTTTTAATCGGCATGGAAGCAAAACGGCGCTGTAACTCTTGAAAGTCGGGATAAAAATCTGAAATTTTAATGAGTGCATCGCTCAAACTTACATTTGCTCCAATCGTTAAAGCATGGTCTGTGACTACAACCTTTTTCAGCTCTTCAACTTGACCGATATAAAGCATATCGCCCAAATCACGGCCCTGCTTTGTTACCCACAAACCTACATCTGTGCTACCTGCAACAATACGTGCTTGCGGCAACTGTAAACGTAAAGTAGCAAAATCCTGCAAAGTCTTGGGTGCAAAAAATTGCTGCTTTTGATCATTCAAATACAATGCAGGTAATGTTCTGATCTCTTTTAATACATCAATTACTTTTTGACGTTCTAATACCACACGTGGATAGTCATAAGCTTTTTGTGCTGCATCTAAAATAGGGCGATAGCCTGTACAGCGACATAAGTTTCCAGAAAGATAATCACTGATTTTATCTTTGCTTAGAGACTGTTGTTCATTTTCATACATTGACCATAACGACATGATAAAACCGGGTGTACAAAAACCGCATTGTGAACCATGCATATCGACCATCGCCTGTTGTACCGGATGAAGTGTGCCATCTGGTACTGGCAATAAGCTATGAAGGTCTTCTACTGTAAATAGGGCCTTACCATCTAAAGTTGGTAAAAACTGAATACACGCATTCACACTACGTAATTGCAGGTTGTCATTGACCAATTCACCAATCACTACTGTACATGCACCACAATCGCCCTCAGCACATCCCTCTTTTGTACCAGTCTGCCTAGTCTTACCAGTTTGAGTATATTCTCGCAGAAATTGTAAAACCGTCATTGTGGGTACTATATTTTCTACTCGCTGCTGACCACCACGGAAAAAGAAGGTGATTGGACGTTCTAACATGTTTTATCCTTATGCTTTATAATAATGCTTCTGTGCAAATATGATGCCATTAGGCGATCATTTAGAACTTATCAATATTAAGCGCACATTTCATGTCCAAACACTTGACTATTAACGATAAAAAACATGAAATTTATTCATCTTTTATCAAGCGTACGGAAAAACCAAAATAAATATAGTGCGAGGATTTATGAACATCAGGTCATGTTTCTGATACAATGCCGAGCTTGTCTAATAGAGTAAATTTATACGTCTTATGTCAATGCAGCAATCGTACGCAAATATTCTGACTGCCGTCGGTGAAGACCTTAATCGTCCCGGCCTTAAAGATACGCCTGTGCGTGCGGCTAAAGCTTTTTCATATTTAACTTCTGGCTATAGTAAAACTTTAGAAGAAGTCACCAATAATGCTGTTTTCCCATCAGATAACCATGAAATGGTATTGGTGAAGAATATTGAATTTTATTCGCTCTGCGAACACCATCTTCTCCCATTCTATGGCCGTGTTCATGTTGCCTATTTACCAGAAGGCAAAGTTCTTGGCTTATCTAAATTTGCACGTATTACCGAGATGTTTGCTCGTCGTTTGCAAATTCAGGAAAACCTTACTCAGCAAATCGCTGAAGCTGTTGCAGAAGTCACTGGCGCTCGTGGCGTTGCTGTAGTCATCGATTCAGCACATATGTGTATGATGATGCGTGGTGTAGGTAAACAGGAATCTACAACCCGTACAGTTTCATTTGTCGGAGATTTTAAAACCGATAAAGAAGCACGCCGTGAATTCTTAAGTGCAGTACCAGAAAGCTACTAATATAGTTTTTACTGTCTAAATAAAAGCCCGACAATGTTGGGCTTTTTTATAGCTGAACGCGATAAACTTCAATCCAATTCTATAAAACATAACAATTAAATTAGGTGATTTTTGTTATAAAAGTAGGCATCTTTCTTTTTAAATAATTTATGAGCTAATCATGCGATTTAAAAAAATTTCTTGTCTACTTTTATCCCCGCTTTTTATTTTTAGTACCTCAATTTATGCGGGCAATACACCAAAAGACCAAGAAATTAAAAAACTGGTAGATCAAAATTTTAAACCGTTATTAGAAAAATATGATGTGCCAGGTATGGCTGTGGGTGTTATTCAAAATAATAAAAAGTATGAAATGTATTATGGTCTTCAATCTGTTCAAGATAAAAAAGCCGTAAATAGCAGTACCATTTTTGAGCTAGGTTCTGTCAGTAAATTATTTACCGCGACAGCAGGTGCTTATGCAAAAAATAAAGGAAAAATCTCTTTTGACGATACGCCTGGTAAATATTGGAAAGAGCTAAAAAATACACCGATTGACCAAGTTAACTTACTTCAACTCGCGACGTATACAAGTGGTAACCTTGCCTTGCAGTTCCCAGATGAAGTAAAAACAGACCAACAAGTTTTAACTTTTTTCAAAGACTGGAAACCTAAAAACCCAATCGGTGAATACAGACAATATTCAAATCCAAGTATTGGCCTATTTGGAAAGGTTGTAGCTTTGTCTATGAATAAACCTTTCGACCAAGTCTTAGAAAAAACAATTTTTCCGGCCCTTGGCTTAAAACATAGCTATGTAAATGTACCTAAGACCCAAATGCAAAACTATGCTTTTGGCTATAACCAAGAAAATCAGCCGATTCGAGTTAACCCCGGCCCACTCGATGCCCCAGCATATGGTGTCAAATCGACACTACCCGACATGCTGAGTTTTATTCATGCCAACCTCAACCCACAGAAATATCCGGCTGATATTCAACGGGCAATTAATGAAACACATCAAGGTCGCTATCAAGTAAATACCATGTACCAGGCACTCGGTTGGGAAGAGTTTTCTTATCCGGCCACGTTACAAACTTTATTAGACAGTAATTCAGAACAGATTGTGATGAAACCTAATAAAGTGACTGCTATTTCAAAGGAACCTTCAGTTAAGATGTACCATAAAACTGGCTCAACTAACGGTTTCGGAACGTATGTGGTCTTTATTCCTAAAGAAAATATTGGCTTAGTCATGTTAACCAATAAACGTATTCCAAATGAAGAGCGTATTAAGGCAGCGTATGCAGTTTTAAATGCAATAAAGAAATAATTTTTCCCTAAAATAAAAAGAGAGAAATAGTCATCATCTATTTCTCTATTTTTTATAGGTATATGGTTTAAAAGAACCAAACATATCCTAAGCTTGATTTCATCCAGTCCAGATGATTTTGTTTTTCATAATCCCAATTAAAGCGAATGGCATTATTACTATTAATGGCATATTGCCACTGTGTATTTAGCCGTAAGTTCCATTGGTTTTGGTCTTCCCAATATGGCAGCTCAACTTGTACCACAGTGTTAAATTTTTCAAACCACTGATTCATACATCCTAATGTCGGCCCTACTCCCACACGCCAGCCTTTATCTAAATTTGTACCCGCTTGGACATAAGTTTGTACCTGCCCATAGCAAATATGTTTACGCTCATAATCTGCAAGACTGTAACCAACCTGAGCATTAAAACTCGCGACGCCATGCTGCTTTTCATCACTATAAACGCCGTCATGAACCGCTTCCTGACGCCAGCCTAAGTTAAATCCCCAAGTCAGCGGAGTTTTAAATGGTTGAATCGGGTTATAAGAGTTCACTTCTAACAGATCAAGATGTTCTAGTTTTAAATGATCATCTCGCCACTGTGCATTACCATTTAAAAATAATAATTGAGTACCGGCACGGTATCCGCCCTGCGGATCTATTAAATCATGATAAGCCTGTCTATGACCTATCTCGATAAACTTGTCACCTTGCACTTCGCCCAGTTTTAACGAAACATTACGTGCATTATGGCCTTGAGTCGGCTCGGTTGATGGTCTTTTAGGTTCTTGGCGCTGTTTGTCTAAATCAATCTGACTTCGTAGTGCTAAAAGCTGTCTAAGCTGTGGCTGAGCAAAGCTTTCTTCAACTTTGCGGCCAATAAACTGTAGATATAAATCATCATAAGCCATCTCAAGAATTTTGGCCTGATCTGATGGGCTAAATGATTTAAGTGTTTCCGAAGACTCTTTAATTGGCTTCATTGCTAACTGATGAGCAACTTTAGCTAAAGATGCGCCATGCTGGTGAGCTTGGGCCAATAATTGAGTTTCTAAAGCAGGTCGATACACAGGAGCTTTGGTGAGTCCTTGTTGTTGCATCGCTTTAATGGTTTCCATTGGAATAGAAGCGTAGTTAAACTTTTCTTGTAGATGAGATTCAGGTTTAACTAAATCGACTAAGCCCAATAACCGATATGCACAGTTATCACTCACAAAGTAATAAGGAAAGCTTACATGTTGCATTTCCCAAATATGACTCACCAAAAACCGCGTTTCTTCTGGAGATAGATTTAACTCATATTCCCACAAATCACGGCTCTCAAAATCACCATATTCTTTTACCTTACGATAGTAAGGCATAAGTGAGTATTCACCCGGATACTGCCCTGTTAAGCCTTTCCATGCATATGACCAGTTGTCATTGCCTGCCACTGTTGCTGCATAGTTTACGGCATAAGAAACGAGGTTTAACTGCTGTTGATCTTTAGGATCTAGACGCAATAAGGTATGCCCAAACATTGAGCTTGGATTGCCCATAAAATCTGTGGCGTAAATTAGGGTCGCTTTATAAGGCTTAATCTGCCCAATCCAGTTTTCAAATTCTGAACATTTTACTTGCGGCAACTCATTTTCTTGAATGCCTAATTGCTGTATAAGCCACTGACTGCGTGCCGGAAATTTACAGCGAATTGACTGGTTATCTTGCGTAGGTATAAATAATGCCGAGATGTCTGCTTTCAGTTCTTCTTTTAAATTATTTTTTCCATTTTCTGATAGAAAATAGCCAGCATAAGTGACCTCACTTTTCTGGTTTTTATTGGCATACATGAGCCTTTGCCATGTAATGTCTTGGTCTAATTTTTTTTGTTCTGCAATGGACCAGTAGTTTTGAATAGATGGATTTGTTTCTGCTGAATACGCAATATTCACTGCCAAAGAGGCAAAAATTAAAACAACCGATTTCATTAAGCTCATCAATTTTAATCATTAAATATAAGAAAAACCCTGCCAAATGACAGGGTTTTCAATTTCAAACTTATACGTAAGCTTTTAAAACTTCGTCTTTAGCCATTACGTTTTGTAATGATGCTAATACTTGAAGTGTGTTTTGGTTGTTTGTTGAATAGATTTCACCAAAGTTTGCTTTTGAAACTTTGAAGAAACGGTCTTTATCTTGTGGTTTGATTTGCATTAACTCAGCAAGTACATTCAGGCTTTCACCTTGGCCTACAGCCATGTCACGCGCTAAAGCTTCTGCATTTTCATTTGTGAAAGTAACAACTTGTGCTGTAACTGTTCCACCCTGACGGCAACCTAAAGTACCGAAAGTAATACCTAATAATTGGTTAGTAAAAATACCGTTTGTTGTTGCAGCAAGAATTTTAGGCACCACTCCTTTTTGGCCAGCCCATACTTGCGTACCCACACCACAACCTACATCGTTATCAGCCATAGCAACACTTGAACCAGCTGCTAACAAAGCAGCTAAAGCTAATTTTTTTAACATAGATGTATATCTCCAAAAATCATTATTGATTGTTTCTTATGTATTGTTATGTGTAATTCTTATTACACGATATTAAAGATAGCGATAAGCCAATCATTTAGCAATTAAAAAATAAATAATATGATAAAAAGTGTAAAAGAAAAATTTATCTTAAATTCCAATTACCTTGATTATCTCGATGACCTAATATTTTAAGTACTAACACTAAACTCAAAAGCAATAATAAATACCATGATCCAAGTTTACCCCACCCCACCATATGCCAAGCCTCTACCTGACTTGGATAAAGCCAAATTTTATAAAAGGTACTAATATTTTCAGCAATCCAGATCAGAAAAGCGAGTGTAAACAATACAGGCAACATCGGGATTTTAAATTTATGCTCATTTAAGTGGAAATAAAGTTTTGTTTTCCAAAAAATAAAAACACTGATGGCAAATAAAATATAGCGAATATCGGGTACAAAAAATTTACTCATAAAGTTTATATATGAGAAAAATGCCAGTAAAAGCATACTTCCAAAACTCGGAAGTTTTTCAAATGAAACTTGCAGCAGGCGTATTGAGCGTGCAAAAAAACTACCTACGGCAGAGTACATAAAGCCTGCAAATAAAGGCACAGTTAAAATTTTAAATACCGCAGGCTGCGGATATTGCCATGACGCAATCGCAGGGTGTGTTAAGAATATTTCCATGGCCATCGCCATGACGTGAAATAAAGCAATAACTTTGGCTTCTGCCCATGATTCAAGTTTTAAATATAAAAGACAGATCTGAATCAGCACTGCATAGATGAGTAAATAGTCATAACGATAAAAACCCATATATTCATGGCTTCCCATCGACGCAGTTAGGGCAAAAGCGATGAGAAGCAAAATACCAAACAAGGCTGCCGAAACAGCCTTGCCAATAAATTGAAGAGGTAAAAACAGATATTGCACAAAAAACTATCCTAGATATTTAGCACTATATTCATGTACCGTATCTACAAAGATTTTTGGCTGTGCCGGATCTACCCATTGGGTAATACCGTGCCCTAAGTTAGCAACGTAACCAGTCTTCTCACCGTTTGCATAAGCATCGTCTAACATTGCCATTACAGCTTTTTCAATTGAAGCAGCCGAACCATATAAAACAGCCGGGTCAAGGTTCCCTTGTAAGGCAACACGACTTGCTACCGTGGTTCGAGCCGTATTTAATGGTGTCGTCCAGTCCAGACCTAATGCATCGGCACCTGTCGTGATCATTGGTTCTAACCATTGACCGCCACCTTTAGTGAACACAATCACTGGAATACGGCGTCCATCTTTTTCACGGTGTAAGCCCGCGATAATCTTCTTCATATAGTTAAGAGAGAACTCTACATATTCACGGTGTGCTAAAGCCCCACCCCAACTATCAAAGATTTGAATTGCCTGAGCGCCTGCATCAATTTGCGCATTTAAGTAGTCAATGACTGAATCTGCTAAATGGTCGAGCAACGCATGCAAAACTTCCGGCTGCGCATACATCATTTGCTTGGTAAAACGGAACTCTTTGCTTGAACCGCCTTCAACCATATAAGTCGCCAGTGTCCAAGGACTACCCGAAAAACCAATCAGTGGAACTTGTCCACCTAAAGCAGAACGAATCGTACTTACTGCGTTCATCACATAATCAAGATCGGCTTTAGCATTAAGCTTAGGTAAGTTAGCCACATCTTGTTCAGTACGTACCGTTTTATGAAACTTCGGACCTTCTCCAGTTTCAAAATACAGTCCAAGTCCTAATGCGTCTGGAATAGTTAAAATATCTGAAAATAAAATTGCTGCGTCTAAATCGTAGCGACGCAAAGGCTGTAAAGTCACTTCACAAGCAAACTCTGTATTTTTGCATAAAGATAGAAAGTCACCAGCTTTTGAGCGTGTTTCCCGATATTCAGGCAAATAACGTCCTGCTTGGCGCATCATCCATATTGGAGTGGTATCTACAGGCTCACGTAATAAAGCACGTAAGAAACGATCATTTTTAAGTGTCGTCATTGCCGATCTCTATCTTTTTCATGTGGCAGCATCATAACAAAAGGTGAGTGTTTTTATAATTTCAATTTCACACAAAAAACTTGCCAATCTACTAAAAAATGCATATTTACACAAAAGTCTACTGCAAGAAGAAACGTTTTCTGCAATACTTGCAGCATGTTACATCGGGTTTATTTATATCCCTTCGAGTCTCAAATAAGCCAATATTAAATTCATAAGAATGAATGATTGGTGAGTTTATGGCCTAAAGGATCTGATTTTCCCTATTGCTTATATGAAAATTCTTAAGGTTGAATTACATGTTTGTTCGCTCATTACTCGCTATGAGTTTAAGTTGTATTATTGCTAATGTTGCTTTGGCTGCGTCAACAACTGAGCAACCACTGAACCCTAATAAAGTATCTGCTCCTGTAGAAGATCCGATTGATCCGCTTGCTGTAGATGCTGCTTCAACTGTAAAAGCTCAAGCTCAGACTCAGATTACTGCACAAGAACAAAATGACCTAAATAGAGCGTCAACAACATTACAAAATTTACAAAAAGCTGAAGACCAAAATGCTGATTCAGGTATTGCCGCTTCAACACCAGTAGCTACGGCTAAAACCACAACAGCTACTGCGTCTACAGCAACTTCTGCGCCAGCGGTTACATGGACATTAGATAGCTTAAACAACGCTGAGTGGTATGAAAATATTGGCAAAGGCCAACTTCCAGTTTATGCACGCGCTCACGTTATGCTTAATAATGCACATGCTTCACCGGGTGCTATCGATGGCATGAGCGGTAAAAATACCTTAAAAGCAATTGCATCTTTCCAGCAAATGAATGGTTTATCTCCTACTGGCGAGTTAACTAAAGAGACTTGGGATGCGCTTGTTGCTAAACAAAACAAACCAGCATTTATTGAATACACCATTACCGATGCCGATTTAAAAGGTCCTTACGCACAATCAATTCCTTCTGACTATGCTTTACAAGCAAAAATGAAAGGTTTGTACTACACACGCGTAAGTGAAATGTTGGGCGAGAAGTTTCATATTGATGAAGCCTTCTTAAAGAAAATTAACCCGACTGCGACATTCAAAAAAGTTGGTGAAAAAATCATTGTTCCAAATGTACGCAATGACTTACCAGAAGATATTCACTTGATTATTGCGCATAAAGGTGCAAAACAGTTGTATCTGTTTAACAGCCGTAACCAAATGATTGCGTCATTTCCTGCAACAATTGGCAGTACTGATACGCCATCTCCGACCGGTACTTACAAGGTAGTAGGTGTAGCACGTAACCCTTGGTACAGCTATTCTCCTTCTAACTTTGTACAAGGCAATAACTTAAAACCGCTGTCATTACCACCAGGTCCAAATGCTCCTGTAGGTAATATCTGGATTGGTTTAAGCAAAAAATCATTTGGTATTCACGGTACACCAAACCCGTCTTTAATTTCTAAAACTGCATCACACGGTTGTATCCGTTTAACGAACTGGGATGCTAACGATTTAGGTAATAAAGTACGTTCAGGCGTAACTGTTAAATTCTTAGAATAATCCTCGTAATTAAAAGAGCCTGCTTTATGCAGGCTTTTTTATTAAATTTTTTAGCATAGGCCGTGGAATATTAATTATTGTTTTGGCTATAAAAATAAAACCAGTCTAGGGTTTCTAATTACACAGCAATTTTTGTATTTAGAATATTTAACATGGTTTGCATCTTAGCTTCTGTTTCTAGCCATTCAGCTTCAGCATCTGACCCTTCAACAATCCCCGCGCCTGCATACAAGCGCATTTTATTTTCACTGAGCAGACCACAGCGAATCGTTACTACCCATTCTCCATTACCCTCGGCATCCATCCAGCCGACTAACCCCGTGTAATAATGTCGATCATAACCTTCATGATCTAAAATAAATTGCTTAGCAACATGAGTTGGTGAGCCACAGACTGCTGGGGTTGGATGTAATTCTAATGCAAGATTTAAAGCATTCGGAGCTTGTTGCTTAAGCACACCTTGGAATTCTGATGATAAATGCAACATCGTTGATGTTTCTAAAATATCTGGAAATTCAGAAACCTTAAGCTCTACACAATGAGTAGCTAAATTTCTAATAATATTTTCAACCACAATTCGATGTTCATGTTGGTCTTTCTCAGAATGATTTAATTCTTGTTGGCTGACGAAATTTTTTTCAGAAATTTGAGATTTAGGACGAGAGCCAGCCAAAGGATTACTGGTTACAATACGCCCTTGTTTTGATAAAAGCAGTTCAGGACTTGCGCCTAGAATATAATTATTATGTTCGACTGGAATCACAAAATTATAAGCATTTGGATTTTGCTTTAATAAAGCAGCCAATAAATTTTCTGGCTCTTGATGACGGTTAAACTCATATTCAACAGCCTGAGACAGAACAACTTTTTCTACCTTCTTTTTCTCAAAAGCATCTAAAGCTAGCTGTACTGTACCTTCAAATTTTTGTCGTTGAATGAGTAATGATTTATTAATTATCTCAATGTTATTACGATTTTTTAATGAGTTAATCGTAGAAGATACTTGTGTTATTTTTTTATGATCAGCATAAAAATTTAAGCTACTTTTCTTTGTAATATCAAAAGGTATAGCACCAATTAAAACTGGATTTTGATGGCCTTGCTTTTTAATTTCTTCAAAGCATTTTGCAATCTCTTCATTCAATAGTGTGGTATTTGCTGCAGGTGTATTTAACGTTTTAATAAATTCGCTCACCTCAAGATAATAATTCTTCGTAGAAAAACATGAAAATTTCTTTTGACCGATATGATCTAAATTTTGCTCTACTGATATTTGAGTCTGCATCATCTGTATATCACCTCTCACATTGATTTTTTTCAAGCAAATTCTGTAGTACTTCTTTTTAAATATAAGGATATAAAAATACTGAAACACACATTAATGCAAATGATTATTATTATCAATAAAAATTTAGTTTTCAATGCAAGAAATTGTAATTATCTCGTTATTTGTATGAAAAAAATAAACTTTAACCTCTAGAGTTATCTCGCTTAAACTTTCTTGTCTAAGGTAAAAATAAAGAAACGCACCATCTAGCGCTTTAAATTTTATATTCTTAAAATCAATAATTTGCTTATATTTTAAATAAAATGCCTTAATGATACTTTCTTTAGCGGAGAATATTAGCAAATATAAATATGCTTGATTTCTTAGTAGCTTTTCAATTTCTGCTTGCTCGTTTTTGTTGAGAAAAACATCATAAAATTCATCTTTCTTTTGAAAAAAAATATAATGTTTTTGAGACTCTATATCGATTCCAAATATTTTTTCTTTAGGTGTGTTATTTCTAGCATATGCGATGGCATAACATGATTTTTTTGATCCAACATGACTAATCCCCCCCATCACTCCTTCGGGCCATAGGGGTTCCCCATGTCTACCTTGATAGACAATAGAATCTTGTAAGTTAAAGCTTTGTAATGCATATTTTGCTGCTAAGCGCCCCGTCAAGAACTCTAATTGACGAATGAAGCGTGAGCTTTTTATATTCGGTGGAAGAAATATATTCAGCTCCTGATAGATATGATCAAGCTGAGGTATTTCTTTGATTTGGCTGAGCTGGACCTTATGTATATCTATCCCGAAAGCTGTTAGCTTTTCATATTGAATATTTATTTCATCCAGACATGAATTAGCCCCTCTACTTAGCTGCTTCTTCGTATTCATAGCATGGACTTTATTCAATATTCACGGTCAATGTTTCAACGATGGCAGCAATGTTTTCAAGCATCTTCACTCGAGTTTCGGGATTGAGAAAGTAGAAATGATCCCCTTCAAACTCAATGCTTCCTAACCAATTTTCTGTGTGTTGTTGCCATGCATCCATCATTCTTTTGTTAGGAATATCAGGGTCCTGTTTGCCATAAAATGCAACGATCGGAACCTCAGTCTTATGAATCTTCTCGCTAAGTAATTGATCACTAAGATAGAAATCGTTACGAATGATTTTGAGAAAGAATGTGAGTGCTTCCTGATTATTTAAAATTTCGTCAGGAAAATTATTGTATCGCTTTAATTCATCAATAATTTTTTCATCAGTTAGCTCATGCTTGTACCGCATATGTTGAATATAGTGGTGCTCAGGTCGGCTACTTATAACAATTAATCTCAACTGATCAATTATGGGTTTTTCATTCAAATAATTGAGTACTTTCCAAATCAAGCCACCTCCTACACTATGTCCAAATAAAATAAATGGTGTGTCTGAGTAAGCTTGTATTTCATTGGCAATTTGCATAGCCAATAGATCAGGATCATCAATCAATGGTTCATTTATTTTTATACCATGACCCGAATATTCAATAGGAATAATACGAATATTGTCAGAGATCTGCTTTTTCCATGGATGATAAATACTCGCGCTACTCCCCGCAGGCGGTAAACAGAACATATTATATTGATGTTTATTCACTTAAGAATTCTCCAAATATTAAGCATTTTTCTTTTATAAAAAATGCTTAAATCAGGTTTCTGCTCTATTTTTTAAACAGAAGTTGAAGCTAAATTGATAGTTTGAGTCGGTTGCCAAATGGCTGAGTCACGATGCGTCACAAAAATAACCGTAGAAGAAAGAGCACGTATCGTTGTAACAATTTCCTGCTCAGTCTCTTCATCCAAGGCAGAGGTTGCTTCATCAAGTATTAAAATCGGCGCATTTTTGAGTAATGCTCGGGCAATTGCGACCCGCTGACGTTCACCACCAGACAATGCAGTGCCTTGTTTACCCACCGATTGATTAATTCCTTCTGAACTACGGTCAATCATTGCCCCTAATACGGCATCTCTTGCAGCCTTTTCTATTTCATCATCAGTTGCATCAGGTTTACCTAAACGGATATTTTCAGCCAGTGTACCTGTGAACAAAATAGGTTCTTGTGTGACATAAGCGATATTCGAGACCAAATCTTCATATTTCATTTGATCAAGAGCTATGCCACCAAGGGTAATTTTTCCTCTTTGTGGATCATCAAACCGTGTAAGCAATTCAAGTAAAGTACTCTTACCACTACCACTTGGTCCGGTAACCCATACTCTGCTCCCCAATGCGATATCGAGAGATATATTTTCAAGTGCTGGCGCATAGCTAATGCCTTGTACCGAAATATGATGGCCAGTAGGAATTTGAGGGTGTAATGGCTCAGGCAACTCAGGTGGATGGGTGATCTGATTAAAGTTGCGTAGTGCAGCAAATAAATCATTGATATGCAACCCTGCGGTAGCAAGTTCACCTAACGGCGCTGCTGCACGTCCAATTAAGACGAGTAATGCCAATACCAAAGCAGCATGATTGACTCCAGCGATCACCAGATATGTTGCCATCCCAGCAATCGGTAAAACACTTGCCAAGGTTGCAACAAAACTTGCAAATGCAGCAGCACGGTTGATCCGTACTAATGTCTCTTCTTGCTCTTCCCAACGATGTTCCAGCCTTTGAACCGCACGTTCTGGTCCCGCGGCTGTGCGTAATAACTCAACATGATCAACCAATTCCAACGTTGCTTGTGAAGCAGCTAAATCGGCAGTATTACGTTTTTTATCAATATGCATGAGTGCACGTTGTGCTAGGAATTGAGCAAATAAAGAGAGTAAAAGTAAGCCTAAAGCGACAAATGCTACGCCTGCTCCGGCAAGCATGCCTATTCCTATTGTTAGAAATAAAGGCATAAAAGGCGCATGTAAAAAGGTTTGCAATTGATGAGCAGGAATACTCATAAACCCAGGAATTCCCTGTCCAGCAATTGTCTTAATCTGAGCACGCTGTTCATTGGTAAACCAAGAGAGCTTGGCACGAGCTAAAGATTTGCCTAACTCAGCAAATAGGTCTCCTGCTAAACGCACACCAGTAAGGAAGCCAGCACGAGTGACTATAACTGTCACTAATATTGCTGCAATTGCACTGATGAGAACCCAGCTTGGTGACCATTGATTGACAATTGCAAATGCCAATACGGTATATGCGATTGCTTCAATTGCTGCAACAATGATCCATCCAATACCAACAATAATTAATTTTTGTTTGGCCGCACGAGGAAGCATCGAAAAAATCTGATCTTTATTTAATTTAGCAGCAGTATTCATAAAGATTTCCCTGAGTCAGTTGGGCCGTTAAGCACTAACCTGTTGTCGGCATGAGCAGCTAAGGCAAGATCATGAGTGACCATGACGATGGTTTTATTCTGGTTTTTAGCTAAGTCGCTTAACTCCAATATTATTTTTGTCGCATTGGTCTGGTCGAGTGCGCTCGTTGGCTCGTCTAATAAAATAATAGGAGCTGAGGATAAAAACGCACGCGCTATTCCTATGCGCTGTTTTTCACCGCCTGAAAGTAAAGTTGCATCTGCATTTAAATCTACTTTTAGTTGGGCCTTGAGTAATGCCTGCTCAAGTTGTGCATCATTTGCATTAACGGCAGATAAGGACAAGTTTTCTCTTACTGTGGTCGGTAATACATCTCCACCTTGTGGAATAAACAAAACCTTTTCATGTCTTAGTTTTTCATGTAATTGCAAAATATCTGTTTTTGCTAATTGAACAACACCTTCTTGCAATACAGCTAATCCAGCAAGTGCTCGCAGTAAGGTGGTTTTGCCAACTCCACTCGGTCCCGTAATTGCAGTTATTGAATTTTTTGGAAATGAATAACTTAATCGATCCAATACTTTTTGATTTTCAATTACAAAGCTTGCATTCACTATTTCGAGTGTTACATCTCCCTCAATCTGTTGTAGATTGCCCGATGAAATTACTGGCTCTTTTAAGAAAGCAGATAAACGAGTAGCTGCAGCTCGCCCAGCAGCAACATAATCAAGACCATGCCCTAAACGTAGCGAAGGTGTCACGATGGCCAAGCTAAAGAAAAGTGTTGCAGCCAAGGTCATGCTGTCGTATTGATAAGCCACGAGATAGGCTATGGCAAAGGTTGCAACAGCTTGTAGTAAGGCAGTGGCAACAGCAGCGAGTGTTGCGACTTTACTCACCCAAGACACCATATTTTGAGTGAAATTTTGTGCTGATTGAGTATAGGCTGTTAAAGCGCCTGATTGTTGCCCATATATTCGATTATCACGAATGCCGCGCGCATAATCATCAGCAGAACCAATAATATCTAACATGACCTGCATACGCGCAGCGCCATCCCGTTTTGATACATGAGGAACAATAATTAAATAATAGAGTGAAGCAATTGCCCCAGGTAATAATACCCAAAGTGCCATCGGGCCAACCAACACAACTAATAAAGCAATAGAAACTAAAGGGATTACAGCAAAAATCGCAATTTCCGACGGTAAATGTGCCACCATATGGTGTAAGGTTGCGATATCGTCTGAAACCAGTCGTTTTAAGTTTTGGTCACCCTGTTTTGATAGGGTTGTGTTAGGTAACCGAATTAAATGATGAGCAATTTGACGACGTAATCGTGCCGAAAATCCAGCCTCTGCATCATGCACTAACCATGAAGCTAGTGCTGCCAATGCCGCCCCGACTATCCAAAAAACCGCTGAAAAGATCACCCAATAAGAAGATAAATAACCAATCAACTGAATCATGCCCCACAAGGCAGTTAAGATGGCCAAACCTGAAAATACGGCAGCAAGCGTTCCTGCAAATAATTTAGGAAATGCTGGCTTGAGTGCAGGTGCCAAGGAAGAGTCTGTCATCAGATGAGATAACTTTAAATCAGACATGCTTATCTCTCTTTATATTCATAGAAAAAGCGGTACTTAAAATAAAATCTCGCTTCAATTGACCAGCAAGAATTGCCTTTTTCGGCTTTAAAAAAGCATGAATAAGAAAATCATATAAAAAGTATTTTTTTAAAAACTTTAATTGCATCAAAAACTTCCTAACCACCCTATCAAAATATTTTTAGATCATTTTCTAGACTGTAAAAATTAATATGGATTTGTCTAAATCATCTTGGTTGATATGACTAAAAACCAACTGTACGTTTAGAGGCACCTTGTAAATCAAAAATAACGTCGTCAATTAAGCTATCAATCTGACGTGTATCTCGGTGATGTGCCGTAGTAATTAAATGAGCCATATTTCCAGAGGTTGCCAGATAATGCTTTTTCCAGATGTGCTCAGAAGGACACGGAAATACCACAGTGATTGAATTCGGATTTCGCCAAGCAGGAATCCCAACTGCCTGAAAGCGATCAACCGCGTACTGGGCCATTTTTAGACAATGTTGAATTCTCTGTCGTCTTTGTAAATTGGTTTGGCTACGTATTGCTGCCCACATCAACAAGACGGTATGACCATTACGAGAACCACTAATGGTTTGATCACGTGTAGAGATATAGTCAACATCTACCGATATACGCTCTACATTTTGGCGCTTGGCCACAACAATGCCACACGGAATCGGTGAGCCAATCATTTTATGACCAGACACACAGATTGAGTCGATACCATGAGCAAAGGTAAATGCTTGAGGATGATCAACAAAAGGTAAAATCATGCCACTTAAGGCAGCGTCGGCATGAATATAATAATCTCGGCGCATGATTCCGATTTGCGCTAAGCGCTCTTGAATCATTTCAATATCATCAATTGCACCGGTCATGGTCGTACCAATATTTGCAAAAATAATGGGGTGACTTTCTTTATTGGTTTTTATTTTATGGATTAAATCATCATAGTCGATTTCACCATTATCCAATGATTCGATCACACAAGATTTCATCTGCAATAATTTGGCGATTTTTCCCACCGAATAATGCGTATCTTTTGAGTAATATAATGTGGAATCAGAAAATAGCTCACGCGCCAGATAGCAGCCAAACATATTACCTTCTGTGCCACCATTGGTTACGTATCCCCAGCTTTCTTCAAAGGGAATTTGAAAAATTTCAGCAAAATACGCCATCACATCTTTCTCAAAATCAAAAGAATTCAATGCGTAATTACTATAGTCTTTCCAATCACCACAATTATTAATAGAGAATTTGAAAAAACGGAATAAAGCGGAATAATCAAAATCTGCAGATTCAGGATATCCAATATTGAAGTATTGATGTTTTAAACAGTAATTCCAGAATGTCTCTATTCTCTCTTGATCAGCAGGCGATAAAATCATTTTTTGCTCCGTTAATATGACGATTACAAGTCGTCTAAGGAGTCGCTATCAAAGATATAAATTTTATGTATAAATTTAGCGACCAGGATTTGTCGTATGCCTTATGATGGCAACCCTCTACCCTGCAATCCTTTGCCGTGCATCAACCAATGACCACCAATTTGATAAAGTGGGTGTGCGTCCTAATTCTTCAAAACTAATATTGATTCCCTGTGCTTTGAGTTCCGAAGAAAACTGCATAATTCGTAATGAGTCCAATCCATAAAGAATCAGGTTTTCTTCGGGATCTAATTCATCTTCTTCAATCAGTTGCTGGACCTTTTGCTCTAGCCAAGGTCGTGTAATGCCTGTTGCCACCTGCCCCACTACAGATTCGGTATCCACGACTTGACCACAACGTGAAGACACATATTTCAAAGCTAAGCGATGTTCTTCTTCTGAAAAATCGGCAACTGCATCCCCAACCAGAAAGGGTTGTATGTCACTCATAAAGGCTTCGATTGCCGTAACCATACACCCGATATGGGCATAGACACCGCCAATAATGAGCTGATCACGATTCCAGTTTTGCATTCTTTCAAGCAAATCCGAACGTTTAAACGCGCTATAACGCCATTTCGTTAAGACAATGTCATGTTCAGCAGGAGAAAGTTGATCAATAATTTTTTGCTGATCGATTGTTGAGGCTGGTAAACCCGGCCCCCACATGGCATTCAGTAATGCACGATCTGCCGCTGGCTGTTCATAAGGCTGTGCTGTATAGACAACAGGAACATTGTTCTGATGTGCCCAAGTTCTTAGTTGAACTAAATGATTAACAACCGTTTTAATTAATTCACTTTCAGCATCGTAAAAATTTAAAAAGTAACGCTGCATATCATGAATTAATAAAACTGCTCGAGAAGGATCTAATTGCCAGTCTGTTTTATTATTTGGATAACTCTCTCGTTTGGGCATGAGATAAGTAGAAATTTTTGAAATAGCCATATGCTGCTCAATATTTATTAAGATGTTGTAGATGTATTTAAAATGCTGCGAAGTTGTTTTTTGTCCACCTTACCGACTGCAGTCAGTGGCAAACTTTCGATTAATTTGATCTGGTCTGGAAGTTTGTATTGTGCAATACCTAACTCCATGAGATGGCGTCTGAGCACAACAGCTTTAAGTTCAGGATTCCGAGAAACAATAAAGGCACAACTTTTTTCACCGAATTGTTCATCAACAATTGCGACCAAAGCTGCGTGCATAACTTCTGGATGCAAAAGAATAAGTTTTTCTATTTCTTCCGAAGCAATCTTTTCACCACCACGGTTAATCTGGTCTTTAATTCTTCCTACTACACGTAAATTACCATCCGAAGTACGCTGCACGAGATCGCCTGAATAGTAATAGTTGTCCTTATCAAAGACCTGTGAATTATGTTCAGGGCTTTGGTAATAACCGCAAAAGGTATAAGGTCCCCGAGTCGCAAGCATCCCTATTTCACCTTCTGGAACCTCTTTATACTGTTCATCCACAATTTTGATTTCATCATCAGAACTGATAGGACGCCCTTGTGTCGTAAATATTTGCTCATCGGAGTCATCTAGTCTGGTGTAATTGACCAAGCCTTCAGCCATTCCAAATACTTGTTGTAATTTACAATTGAGAACTTCAGGAACTTGACGGGCTAAAGATTCAGGGAAACTTGCTCCACCTACTTGAAGCAACTCTAAAGACTGAGTTTGATCTTTATATTGCGCGGCTTTTTCTAGCCACATAATGACAGCACTCGGCACTAAAGATGCCATATTGACTTGATGTCTTTGAATAATAGAAAAACAATTGAGCGGTTCAGGATTTGGTGCCATAACAACACATCCACCTGCATGTAAAACACCTAATGCACCAGGTGAGCTCAACATAAAGTTATGCGGAGCTGGCAGAGCACATAATAACCGGGTATTTGAGTTTAAACCGCAAATCTCGGCACTGGCTCGCACACTATAGTCATAGTCATTATGCGTGCGTGGAATAAGTTTTGGTGTTCCCGTACTTCCACCTGACAACTGAAAGAAAGCAACTTCATCAGCAGGTGTAGATGAAAAATCGACAAAGGTCTCTGCTGGTGTTTCAATCCAGTCTAATAGTCCGAAATCGGTAGCTTGATGATTGAGCATCAAAATAATTTCAGGACTTAAATTTACATCATGAAGTGAATCAATAAATTGATTATTGCTAAATACTTCATGCTGACGCGAACCAATTAAAAGCTTAGGTTGAATCTGTTTAATAAAGGCATTTAGTTCATATTGGCGATGGCTATATAGCGCATTGAGCACAACCACGCCTGCTTTAAGCAAGGCAAAAAAGACAATATAAAACTCCGCAACATTGGGAAGTTGTACTAAAGCAGTATCACCCTTGCCCAAGCCTTTTTCAGCTAGTCGAGAAGCTAAATTTGTTGATAGCCGGTCCAGCTCGATATAACTCAACTGACGCTCACCACAAATAATTGCCGGCGAATGCGGATGCGATTGAACCCCTACCGTTAAAATGCGCGTCAAAGGTTGGTCAATCCAATAACCTTTATTTCGATAGTGTTGCGCTCTTTCTGGAGACCAGCGAACAAACTCAATCAACTGTTTTTTCATGACATTCTAAATATTCAATTTAATTTAATGGTTATCAAGCTATTGATTCTTGGTAAATTTTCTTACATATCGGCATAAATATTTAATTTGAATACCGACAAAAGAAAACTCTTAAGACGGACAAGCTATATATTCACAGCAAAATTGGAAATGATTAACAAATGCAACTGGTAATCATTTTCATTTGTTTGTATGATGCTGAAACAAGATTAATTTGTCAACCGAGTTATCGTTCAATGTGTGAATTAACTTCGATGCAAGCGGCCTGCTGGTTTGGTCGCTCTGGCAACGCAACTTTAGGTGGGGTTGCTGCCCATCTCTATGCAGAATTTGACGGTCAATTTATTGATCTACAAAAATTACATTTAGCACTTCAACGACTTTATAAAGAACACCCTATTTTGAGATTAAGTTTGAGTGCCGATGGCATCGCAAACATCATGGCTGAGAAGGCTCAACAGATATTAGAAGTCGATGATTTTTCAAAGCTTAGCGATCATGAAATTGAGCAAATGCTCATGCAAAAACGGGAGCAATGGACCCATCAAAAACTTGATTTAAGTCAGGGCCAAACTGCAAGATTTTCTGTAAGTGTTCTTAAAAATAATATTTTTCGTTTTCATGTAGATACGGACATGATTGCTATAGATCCATCCAGCTTCTTGAATTTAATGGAAGATCTTTCTTTGTTTTATGAAGACCCAGAAATATCATTCTCCCGTCCGCCTAATTTTTTTGACTGGTATCAGAAAATACGGACGGACCCTGACCTAAAAAAATTAAACCAACGAGACCGCTTATGGTGGAAACAACGTCTGCCTCATATTAGTCCTGCTCCGTCTCTACCTTTCATTCATCAAGAATTCAAAACAGCAAAAAGTGATCGTTTAAGTACGTGGTTATCGCCAAAAAAACGAAAAGCATTACAACAACTTGCTAGAGAACAACGCATTACTGTGACCAATCTGATATTAGGTCTATTTGCCTATACGCTTGGTCATGCAACCAAAGATCATAGCTTCCGATTAAATATTCCTACTTTTTGGCGTGAGCCGGTTTTAAAAAATGTCGAAGGCGCTATTGGTGATTTTGCTAATTTAGTCATCCTTGATGTCGATATGAAAGGAATAACAACCTTAGCTGCATTCTGCAAACAAATAGCAAATCAAATGCTTGAGTTATTAGAGCATTCACATTATTCGGGTGTGAATGTTCTACGTGACCTGTCCCGTTATCATGGTAGTGCACAGATTGCTCCAGTGGTATTTACAGCGGCACTCGACTTAGAAAACGATAATTTGCTTTCCGAACGTGTCCGCCGTGTTTTTGGCTCAATGAATTGGGTCATTTCACAAGGGCCGCAAGTTGCACTTGATGCTCAAGTTGCTCATGTAGATGACGGTATTTTAGTTAATTGGGATATCCGTTTAGATGCTCTACCCAAAGAATGGACCACAAATTTATTTGAATCTTTCATTCATTTACTTAAAAATCTTGCCGCACATCCTGATCAACTGAATACACAAATTATAAACTCAGCACAAAATACCTCGTCAGATCGTACGTCTCAAAAACCATTAAATGCATTACAGCAAGCTTATCTATTAGGTCGAACTCAAGCCCTTCCTTTAGGTGGTGTTGCCATGCAAGAGTTTAGGCAGTATCACGGCAAAATGGATATTGTTTTATTAAGACAACGATTGGCAGAAATGGTACGGCGGCATGACAGCTTACGAACCTATATTGATAAAAATAGGTTAATACAATATGTAAGCGATCAAGTGAGTGTCAATTTAAAAGAAATAGACCTAACTACATGGGAACCTGAACGTGCTTCTCACCACATCGAATCCTATAAAAATAGTTATACGCATGAGCTATTTGATTTAAATCAGTCGCCTTGGAATATCACCGTATTTTTATTAAAAAATAATCTATTAACGATTTTTGTCCGCTTTGATGCATTGATTTTAGATGGCCGATCTATAGCTTCACTTATGTTAGAGCTATTTGATGGACAACAACATGATATCCAAACTCAAATAGAAAAAAATGAAGTTGAAAATAGCTTATCTGTTCATCAGGCAGATATGGCTTACTGGGAAAGAAAATTTTCTAAATTATCGGCTATTCCTGCGCTTCCGTGGAAAACGCCCTTACAGCATTTACCGACTTCACGTTACCAACGTAATAGTCTGGTTATAGAAAAAGATCAATTTAAACAGTTGTCTAAAATTGGCGCAAAACATTCACTGTTTAAAAACTCAGTCATCATGGCGCTTATTTTGGAAGTGCTATCTCATTGGAACACTGAAAAATCTCTATGCGTTGCTGTTCCTACACTTCCCCTCTATGCCGGACCATTTTCCAATAGCTCTACGTTTATTGCTGTTGAGTGGAAAACTTCAGATCAATTTGCTGAACAAGCAAACCGTTTGCAAACTGAAGTTTTAGAGGGTTTACAGCATCTTTCATTTTCAGGCGTTGATCTCGCTCGACTACTATTTGAAAAAGTTGGCACTGCTCCAGTATTGCCAATTGTAATTACAAATGGTTTATCATGGCCGGTATTATCTGAATCTCATCCTATTCAGCAACTAGATGGCCTTACTCAAACACCTCAAGTCGCAATTGATATTCGCTTTAGCACAAGAAATGACGGCGCTTTGATTTTCGATATTGATTATGCCCAAGAAGCATTTCCACCCAACATGATTGACGATTTCTTGGATGCACTGCAATTAGCAATCAAGCAAATTATTGGTTCAGAAATATTCAGTTTTGATCTCAGCAATTTTTTCAGTGAGCTTCAAAATAAACGACCATATTTTAAAAATAATGAGTCCGATCATTCATCTATACCACTTGAAAATAATGCTAAACAGCAAAATCAACTACTCGACATTTACTTAGAAGTGATAGGCCACACACCAAATAAGGAAGTGGACAACTCAACTCATTTTACTCATCTCGGGCTACGTCCACATCATTTAAAGGTCGTTTCAAAACGTATTAATGAAACATACGCGATTCAGCTCTCACCTGTTCAACTTATTCAATGTCGCAATATTGCTGATGTAGAGAAACTACTAACAGAACATTAATTCGTATTTTGAACTTTCATCATTTTGGAAACAGATAAAGTATAAACATGAAAAAAATAGATATTACCGGAATTGGTATTGGGCCATTCAACTTAGGTTTAGCTGCTCTTTTGTCTCATCATCCCGAAATCAAAAGCGTATTTTTAGAACGTAAACCAGAATTTCGATGGCATGAAGGGTTGCTATTGCAAGGTACGACATTACAAGTTCCTTTCTTTGCCGACTTGGTTACTATGGCCAATCCTTGCCATCCCTTAGGCTATATTAATTATTTACATCAACATGATCGCTTGCATCAGTTTTATTATTACGACAGTTTTTTAATTCCACGCCGTGAATATGACCATTATTGCCGTTGGGCTTCAAAACAATTACCCGATTGTCGATTTGGAGAAAACGTAAGCCATGTGGAATATGACGCCAAGCTGGATAAATTTATTATAGAAAGTGAATCAGCCTCAGGCGAAAAACAAAAATATATAAGCCAAAATCTGGCGATTGGTATTGGAACTAAACCTCGAATTCCTAAATGGCTGGAAACATGCAAACACCCTTTGGTAAAACATTCAGCGGAGTTTGCAAAAATTCAGGAACAACTCAAGCAATGTAAACAGGTCACGGTTATTGGCTCGGGCCAGAGTGCAGCAGAATGTGTGCTTGCTTTATTTAATTCACTTACACCAGAACAAGTAAAAGCAGGCGCATCTATTCGTTGGATCACACGTTCTGCCGGCTTTCACCCAATGGAATATTCTAAACTTGGGCAAGAATGTTTTACCCCTGCATATATGCAATATTTCCAAAGCCTGCCTAGAGATAAACGTCGTGACATTGCTGCTAGTCAGGGCCTGATCTATAAAGGGATTAGCTTCTCAACCATTGGCGATATATATGATGTGCTTTATGAGCGTTCAGTGGCTGGTGAGAAATCCGGTTTAAGCCTATACACAAGCTGCGAAGTTGAATCGGTTGAAGAACTTGAATCGGGTTCTCTGCGTTTAACCTGTTTGCATACCCAACTCGATCAACGTTGCGAATTAGAAACTGATGCCCTTGTCGCAGCTACAGGCTATGTTCATGATTGGCCTGAATGGTTCCAAAATATGAAAGGTTCTATTTTAGCGGTTGATGATAAAAATGATTGTATTGTTCAGGAAGACTTTACGGCTTTACGTTGTGATCAGGGACAAGGTCGAATTTTCATTCAGAATGCCGAGATTTTTCAGCAAGGCGTTGGTTCTCCTGACTTAGGGATTGGAGCAACTCGAAACTCAGTCATTATTAATCAATTACTGGGGCGTAATGCTTATCGAATTCCTAAACAGTCTTCTTTCCAGCATTATGGTTTACCAAAATAAAAAAACGCTTAATAAAAAAACTGCCAAATCAAATTTGGCAGTTTTTTTATATGTTCTTTTTAGATCAAATTAAAAATCAATTGTGGCAGATAATAAATAAGTACGTGGTGCACCAAGCATTAAACTTGTAAATTGAGGCATTGACCAATATGACTTATTGGTGAGGTTATCAATATTCCCGCGAATAGTGACAGGAAATTGAGCTATTTTCGTATTATAACGTGCGCCAATTCCGTACACTTCACGTCCAGGCACTGAGGTTGAATTATCATTATAAATATATTGTTTAGACGCAGCTGTCGCATTGGCAGTCAAAGTTAAGCCAGGGATATACGACACATCACCTTCAATACCAAGCTTAGCTTGCACTTTTGGAACACCGGCAACAACATTTCCAAACTCGCTTGCAATTCTGGTTTTTGTAATTTTAGGATCAATATAAGTTAATCCTCCCATTACACGAATACTGTCAACAGGTGAACCATAAAAGCCCCATTCAACTCCGCGATTACGTTGTTCTCCATCAGCGCCATAAATAGATTTGATTTTTTCATCGGTACTTTTAATTACATACGAATTTCTAGATTTGATCTGAAATACACTAAACGTATTGGTGAAGTTACCGCTGTCAATTTTAATTCCGGTTTCCATCTGTTTAGTTTTAAAAGGAGAAAATATTTGCCCCTCATTTTCGTAGTTTTGTCCGGTAGGTACGGTTCCCCCTGAGCTTAATCCTTCAATATAGTTTGCATATAATGAAACATGATCATTTGCTTTTACCAAAATTGCAGCTGCAGGTGTAATAGCGTTCTTATCATAACGACCGTTAATATTTCGGACGCCCTGCCCATTTAAACTTTCGGTGACAATATTTTGATAACGCAGTCCTAAGGTTAATTGGACTTGATCTTGGAGAACCGACATCGTATCGGCTAAGCCAACACTTGTTAAATTTTCTTTATTACTAAAAATAGGTGCAATAGGAACGCGGTTCGGTTTACTGCCCCAATTCGGATTATAAATATTAGTTACACGATCTCCCTCAGGAAATCCTTGTCTAATACCAGCTTCGTCATCCGTTTCGCGGTAATGTGTTGCATTTAATGCCAGAGCATGTTTTACAGCACCTGTATCAAATTTACCACGTAAACCCACTTCAGCAGATTTACGTTCATATTTGAAACCTAAATGTGCAATATTAAACTTTATATCTCCCGCTTCATTTTGTATTTCAGTTTTAGCAGCACCTAAAGTGTTATATTCTGTTTTACTCATACCTGCCGTTGCATACGCCATCCACTTATCATTTAAGTCATACTCGCCTCGGATCATACCTCCCGTATCACGCGTGTTATAGACCGTCCACGTTGGGTTCAATAAAGTATCGGGATTTGGCGCTTTGGGTAAATTGACACCCGGTAAAATGGTTAAACCACGATTTATACCGTCAGCATGGTCACGGCTAGTATATAAATCGGCTGAAAGTCGTGCATTGTCGCCTCTCCAATCTAAACCAAGTGAAAATAGATGAGTGGTTTTTTCCTGCTCTTTAATCGGTCCTTCACCATCTCGATATACGCTATTGAACCGCACACCAAACTCTTTGTTTTCACCAAAACGACGCCCAATATCCAGATGGCCTCCGAATTGTGAATCTGACATATACGTCGTTGTAAAACGAGTTAAGGGATCATCTCCTGCACGTTTCGGAACCAAGTTAACTGTTCCCCCTAAAGTTGAACCTGGAGGCATTCCGTTTAGCATTGCTGAAGGGCCTTTTAACACGTCAATACGTTCAAACATTTCCGGTGAAGCGCGGTATAAAGGAGCAATACCATATAATCCGCCCATAGAAGTATCGCGGCCAGCAGCCACAGAACTTGATCTAAATCCACGAATAGCATAACTTTCTGCAATTACGCCGTAAGCGCCAGTTGAAAAAATAGATGGATCCGTTTTTGCAATCACATCGGTGATATCTTTCGCTTGCTGATCTGCAATATATTTTTCTGTATACGCAATGGTATTAAACGGGGTTTCCATAGCGGTTTTATTACCTAAAAAGCCAACTGAGCTTTTCGACGAAACCTGTCCTCCCGCATAAGTATCATCTTGTTCAGCTTTTACGGTAATTGCGGGTAAAGCTGCGACATTTGTTTGAGCAGCCTGTTGTTGTTCTAGAGTTTTTGTTGAATTATCAATAACAGCAGCATAGGTATTTGATGCACATAGAACAAATACAGTGCCTAATGCATAGCCTAATCGAAGGGCCATTTGTGCAGATGCAATACCATTTAATACAAAAGAACGGTGATTAATTCTTTGATCATTCCCAGTTTTAAAATTACGGTTATCGCTAACGTTGTTCATTGAAAGACCTTTAATGTTGTGATTCATTTTTTATTAACTATCTGCTTAAAATTCATAGCAAAATAGTGAAAATTTATGCTGTAAAACTTAACTAAGTGATGTGCCCAAAAATTTATTGATAGCCTTTTTTCACATCTTCCATCACTATTTTGAGTGAGGTTGGGCTTGCAGCCGTGGTGTACCACGCATCGGCATCGACAAAAATGACACGACCGTTTTTCCATGCTTTGGTTTGACGTAATAATGGATTTTCAACACTGGCAGCATTAATGTTTGAGCGATGTTCCATCACAGCAGTTCGGTCCACGATATAAAGAATATCGGGATCCGCTTTTTTGATGAATTCACTCGAAATAGGTTGTCCATGTAGACTTGTATCCACCACTCCACTTGCAGGCTTTACCCCAAAGGCATTAAAAATAAAGCCATAGCGTGACTGAATACCAAAATTACTAAATGCCCCATTGTTATGAAGAACGACTAATGCTCTTTCTGGGCGATTGGCCGTTACGGCTTGTACTTGCTTCACCTGTTCATCAAGTTCAGAAACTTTCTGGCGAGCTAAGTCTTCTTTATTAAATATTTTTCCTAAGGTCATCATATGGTCTTTAACCAGACCAATATGATTACTCTCGCTGTTGTTGAAGTTAATATCGTAGTGAATGGTCGGGGCAATTTTTGACAGTTCCTGATATTGATTAACGTGTAATGGCGTCATCAAAATCAGGTCTGGTTTTAATGCATATATCCGCTCCATATTGGGCTGTACAATTGCACCCAAATCCTGAATTTGTGCATCTTTTTTATATTTTTCCAAAAAGTGTGGAACATAATCTTTTGGCATTCCCATAATCGGGACATTGAGTTGATCTAGAAAGTCAGCTTCATTCATATCAAGTACAGCAACGCGTTGCGGTAAATGGTCTATCACCGTAGTTCCAAGCGCATGTTTTACCGTAATCGGTTCTGCTAGCTTCTGAGAAGCTTGAGTGGTATCTGCAACTTTTTGATCACATGCTTGTAGAGTGACAGCTGCCGCTATGATTAGGGCTACTCCCCCATACTTTTTCTTCCAGTTCATATGTATTCAAGCTCCAGATGAGTTGAAGTAATTACACATACAGCCACGCTCACTGTATGTAATTTCAAAATCAAGCTCGTACAGATCATTTAATTGCGCCTCTGTAATCACTTGTTCCGTTAACCCACTGAAATGAAGCTTGCCGTTCTTGAGCGCGACAATATGGTCCGAGTAATTCGTGGCAAAATTGATGTCATGAATGACTAAAATCACAGTGCGCCCTTGTTCATCACATAAGCGTCTGAGTGCACGCATAATTTGAACGGCATGTTTCATATCAAGGTTATTTAAGGGTTCATCTAATAAAAGTACGTCTGTTTGCTGGGCGATCGTCATCGCCAAAAAGGCCATTTGCCTTTGACCACCACTAATTTCATCTATGTAAGATTTGCGCAGTGGTTCTAAAGAAAGAAACTCAATAGCTTCATCAACCACCTGACGATCTTGCTCGGTTAAAACACCACGGCTATAAGGAAAGCGTCCAAATGAAACCAGCTCTTCTACGGTTAAGCGCAAATTAAAGCCGGGTGCTTGACGTAAAGTCGCGACATGCTTGGCGTAAACAGCGGTTTTAATACCCGCAATATTTTGATGATTAAGAAAAATCTCGCCTTTATCCGGCTCAATTAAACGTGCCATCATCATGAGCAAAGTCGATTTTCCGGCTCCATTTGGGCCAATGAGTGACGTCACCTGACCTGTAGGAAATTCAACATTTACGTCAGTCAGTATTGGCTTATTTCCATATGACTTATTGATATTCTTGACATGAATCATGCAACACCTCGGGTACGAACCGTCAGCGCAAGGAAGTAAATGCCACATACCAGATTGACCAAAATGCTGACGGTCGTTTTGTAATTAAAAACGTGCTCAACTAAAATTTGAGCAGCAATAAATATGGCAATCGTGATGGCACAGCCCATGGGCAGCGTTAATTTATGCTTATAACTTCTTGTTAGCGCATAAGTAATGTTGGCAATGAATACGCCCATAAATACTGTCGGGCCAATCAGGCTGGTAGATACCGCAACCAAAATAGCGATCAGGGCTAAATAGAAACTGACATAGCGGTGATGATGAATGCCTAATGAAATCGCTTGCTCACGCCCTAAAATCAGAACATCCAGAACAGGGAGCGCTTTCCTACCGAGAAATAGAACAATGACTACGGCTAAGCTGGCATACAATAAAGTTTCTGGTTGAGAGCGATTAAATGAAGCATAGCTAAGGCCTTGGAAAACAGAAAATTCACCAGGATTAATTTTGAGTTGAATAAATTGAGTAATCGTCCCAACGACCATCGTAAGGACTAACCCTAAAAGCAACAGGAGAAAGACATCATTTCTGCCATATGGCAATAACCACTTATGGATTACCCACGAATAAAGCAGCATTAAAACGATAGAGATAAAGAAATTACCATTTACCCCTAACTGACTTAATCCATGTGTCCCCCAAAAGAACAACAACAAAACTTGCCATAAGAGATAAATCGCTTCATAGCCCATAATGGAAGGGGTCAAAATACGATTACCGACCAATGTTTGAAAAACAATCGAGGAAAAAGCAACGCAAATACCGGCTATCACAATCGTGGCAAGACGCAGAAGTCGGTTAGGAATGACATAATCAAAATCTAACCCTGAGTTTAAAAATAAAAAACATACTGCTAGACAGACGACAATCAGATAAATCATCCATAGCTTTGTAATACGCATTATCTGAACTCCCTCAAAATGAGGATGAGGAAAATAATTCCCCCCACACCACCTGCGGTAAGTCCGATCGGCACTTCAAATGGATAAATAATCGAGCGGCCAAGAATGTCACAAATCAGTAATAGAGACGCCCCACCTAAAGCCACAATGGGCAAGGTTTTAGCTAAGTTTTCTCCGTATTTCAGTGCGACTAAATTAGGGACCACGAGCCCGACAAAAGGAATAGCACCAACCGTAATTACTGTGGTCGAAACTGTAATGGCAACCAGTATCAAACCAATGGCGGCTATAGCTGCATAACTGAGTCCCAAACTAGATGCCATCTCTTCCCCCATACCAATTACGGTAAAGCGGTGTGCGAAAAGATAAGTCAGGACAACAATCGGAAAAATAATGTAAATAACTTCATAGTGACCTTGGACAATTTTTGAAAAATCTCCTAAAAGCCACCCTTGCATACTTTGTAAAATATTAAAGCGATATGCATAAAACTCAGCTAAGGCACTCAGTACACTGCCGTACATCAAGCCAATAACCGGTACTAAAACCGTATTTCTAAAACGGATCCGGCGAATAATTGCGATATAAATTAAGCTGGCAATAAAACAAAAAATGATCGCAAATATCATCTTGCTCAGCGTGCTGGTTACCGGAACTAAAGTTAATGACACTAAAATTCCCAGTTTGGCAGCATCTAAACCACCCGATGTTTCCGGTTCAACAAACTTGTTACGCACAATATGCTGCAAGATGACGCCACATACCGCCAACCCGATACCGGTAAGCACAATAGTAATTAAACGAGGAATACGGCTGGCTGTAAGAGTGAGCCAACTCTCCTGAGAAAAAGAAAATATGGTAGACCACTGTATTTGCTCAGCCCCGAGCAATAACGAGCAAATACATAAAATGATAAAAATACAGAATAAGCCAAATCGCATCAGTGGCGTGCCCCACTTGAGCGTAATAAAGCCGATGCAAATTGCAAATTTAATCCCATCAAACCAAAGCGAGGGAAAATTTGTTCAACATTTGATGGGCTTATTAGCCTTTCATGATTGAATATTCTCATGAAAATTCCTCAATTTTATCGAGACAACAGACTCAGTTCCTTTTGAATAGGCAAAATCACAGTCCTATTCCGAGGAGCATTTTTTCATCTTTAAATTATTTTTGCCCAACCAATTTCGAATTAAATAAATATTAATCAATCACTTATTATTTATTTTCTATTTTAAAAATTCGTCATTCTCAATTGGTACCATCTACTTGCAAATAATAATCTTGATGTAAATGAGAATCAATTATAGTATGTTTAAAGGTAAAATGTAACCCTACTGTTACATCAGTACAGTTCATGTGGACATCAGCTCATTAGAAAAAGGTCAATTTTTGCAAACAAGCAAATCTATAACATTATGAATTATATGAAATTTAATCTAATGTAAAAAATTTGCGAAATAAAAATTGATGAAAATAGCCATTTGATAAATCAGGATTCATTTATGTTGGAACAATTTTCCAAATCGCCCTCTCTCCTTTCGGTTACTGATTACGAAGAACATATCTGGATGTTGCAATTACAACAGCCTGAACAAGTTAACCGACGTTTTAATCTGTGGAAACTTAATCAAGATTTAGACATTCAACTGCTCACTAAAGCAATTCAAGACATCATTAAAACTACACCTGACTTAAATGTTCGCTATACATTTAGTGACGAAGGTGATTTATACAAGTATCCATTTGATGACCATTCAGCTTGCCTAGAAGTTAAAAAGAGCAATGCAGAACAAGTATTTGAGCAGGTCGCTACCTTAAAAGCGCAATCATGGAATGCAGAATTTCATCCCCCTTTTTTTACAAGTCTCGTAGAAACTGAACAAGACTATTTCCTTATTTTAGCGCTCCACCCGATTCTCGATGAAAGCTATCAAAAGTCAGATTTCATTCAGGCCATACAAAATCGTTATCAACAAAACTCACCACATAATATGCCATTGGTGCTGACAGAAATTGATATCTCAAATCAACTAGATGTAAGTTCTACAAAAGCGCCAGAACAAGCTAACCAAAACTATGTGTCAGAAATTATTTTAGAAGAGTTCCGAAGTACGCTCGCTGAACCAGAAATGAGCCAACATGATGACTTTTTTGATTTTGGCGGCCATTCACTATTAGCAACGCGAATTATTGGAAACCTACTCAATAAACATGGAATTGAGATTCAATTTAATGATTTCTTTAAATCTCCATCTGCTGCCGATTTAGCTCAATACGCTTTCGTTAAAACTGCAAAAACTGAAAAAACTACCTTACAAAGTGTCGATCAAGCCCCGCTTACTTTAGCTCAAGATTTCCTGTGGCAAGCTTATTCTGCATTCGATTTTAGCCCAATTTATAACTTACCATTTGCCGTAGAATTCCTTGAAGAAATTAATGAAGATGTTTTCTTACAAGCCTTTACAGATATTGTTGAGCGCCATGCAGGTTTACGCACAATTTTTAATAGCGCCAATGGTCAAACCTATCAGCAGGTTGTTCCTACGTCTGAACTTCAACAATTCAAATGGTTTTGGAACAGTGCCGAAAGTCACGATGCAACGCTTGCCAGTGAAGCTTCATATAAATTTGATTTAACCCGTGAACTTCCCTTAAGAATTCGTTTAATTCGAAATGCCAAAGGTCGCCAAACTCTATCGTTTTTAGTCCACCACATGGTGATTGATGAATGGTCTTTAAATACCATTATGGCTGACCTTGCGCATGCTTATCTTGCTCGCTCAAATGCTCAAGCCCCAAACTGGAAAGCACCCGCCCAATCCATTCTTGATTTTTCTTTACTCCAGCAAAAACAAGGTATTAACCAAGACCATCTAAATTATTGGACTAACCTGTTAAGAGGAGCAACCAAAGGACTAAACCTTCCTGTTTCGGAACATGAATTAAATGCTGAAAAGGAAAAACCTCCAGTCCAATGGCTCGAACTTAAATTTGCACCAGAAATGCATGAAAAGCTTCTCGCATTTTCGAGACAACACAGCTCTTCTATTTTCACGGTTCTCTATACTGCTATCGCCCATGCATTACAGCAACAAGGTAATTTAAAAGATATTGTGATTGGTACTTCTGCCTCTGGACGAACTGATCCTGAGTTTTTTGATACGGTGGGTTACTTTACAACCATGGTGGCGCATCGCACACAGTTTAGCCCTTCAGATTCATTCCAATCATTGCTCCACAATATCAGCACAATGATTAATACCTCGATGGCCTATGCAGATATTCCAATCAACCATATTCAAAATGCATTAGGAATGCGTGCCGATGAAGGACTGTTATTTGATGTGTTTATTCATATCCATTCAAATAATGCTTTAAACGGCGCGCTTAAAACACCTCAGGGACAAGACCTTCCTTATCGTCAGATCTTGCCGGAACGTGATGAATCGATGTTCGGGTTACATTTTGAAATTATGGAAAATGTGATTGATGAACAGCATCAGTTAAGCATGATTATTACGTATCAGGCTCACCGCTTCCCGACTACAACAGTGGAAAGTATTTGCGAAAAAATTAAGGCAACCTTAGCTCAAATCTAGTTGCCCTAAAACCAACCATGTGCTTAAAAGCAAACAACTCAACTCCGCTTTTAAGCACATTTCAATTTTTCTATTTTATTTGCTGCTCTACTTTATTCACCACATCCTGAATTGTTTTGCAGCTAACTAGCGTATAAAAATCAATTTCTGTATTGAGCTTTTGAGAAAGTTTCTGAGCAATACTCATGAGTTGTTTCGGACGAATCCCTATATCTAATATTTCACTTCTATAAAAAATATCCATTTTTTCAGCTTGGCTGTCAGCTATGCATTCACGGAAAACCGATAAAACCGAATCCCCCACTTCAGCTACTGATGACGATGCTTTAGAAGAGTTTGCAGACAACGTAGAAGATACATAAATTTTCCCCTGAGCGATTTCTTGCACAGCTTTACGATCAATTTTTCCATTTCGGGTCAAAGGTATGGTTTCGACGGCCAAATATTTCGAAGGAATATGTGAACTCGGCAAATGTATTTTTAAGAAGTTCTTTAATTCAGGGCTATTTAGGCGAGTAGTTTTATATTTATTTTCTAGGGTATAAACGGCGACTAACTCTTGAGTTTCAGTTGTTGGATGTACACAACTGATCACCACACAGTTATGGATATACGGGTTCTTCATCAAAGCATTTTCAACCTCGGCCGCAGAGATTCTCACACCTTTTATTTTTAAATAACCTTCTTCACGTCCAGCAAAAATAATATTTCCATCTTCCCTAAAATACCCTTGGTCACTCATACGAAAAGCAGTTTGAGTTTCATTTTCGCTCACTTGAATATCAATGAAATCTTTATAATTAATTTCCCCATCAAGTAAATAACCATTCGAT
Organism: Acinetobacter sp. 148; assembly: GCF_031196675.1. Taxonomy (NCBI): domain Bacteria; kingdom Pseudomonadati; phylum Pseudomonadota; class Gammaproteobacteria; order Moraxellales; family Moraxellaceae; genus Acinetobacter; species Acinetobacter sp. 148. Next base: position 111,522 of record NZ_JAVIMT010000063.1, read on the forward strand.
AAATTCAGGCCAGTCATATACATGGTACCGACCTCGCCCATTTGGCAAGGCTTCAGATTTTCATCCAAAATAAAATAACGGTTATTTTCTAAAGCTTTCCCATACGGAATAATTTCCTGATCTTGCTCATTTATTTCATGCCATATACTCCAAATTGTGGTCTCGGTAGGCCCACCTAATGAAAATAAACGAGCGTTAGGCAATTGTTGTCTTAACTTCGCTATAAGTGAGGGCTTGATATAGTCGCCGCCTTGGGCAATTAAACGCAAAGACTGTAGTTGTTCTTTTTGAGCTACACTGAACAGCATATCGACAATGGCAGGCACACTGCTCCAAATTGTAACCTTGCAACGATCTACTAAATTGGCCCAGACAACGGCATTTTTACTTTGCTCAAAAGATGGAACCACCAAAGTTGCACCCACTGCCATTGCAGCAAATATATCAAATACCGACATATCATGATGAAACGGTGTTACCGCCATAATTACATCGTCAGCAGTAATTTCCCATTCCGAGATCGTCTGTTGTAGCGTGTTTTCTGTCGCTTGGTTATTTAAGACCACACACTTCGGAGTTCCTGTACTTCCCGAAGTATATAAATAATATGCCGGAAGTCGGTTAATTTCGGCATTAAAGCTCGGTTTGTACTCAGTTGTAGCCGATAAAATCTCGTTAATATTTAGTATTTGTACACCTGCAATAAATGAGTCACTCACCACAACATCTGCCCGACTATTCGTCAATAAATAGTTCAGTCGCGATGGCGGAGAATCCATATCTACAGGTAGCCAAATGATGCCAGTGAGCGCACATGCTAAAGCTGTATAAATATGCTCAGGACTTTTTCTCAGGCAAATTGCCACCACCGACCCTGTCGCCAAGTCTTGCTTTCTTAGCGCATACATAACTTTGGCGACCTGAGTCCCTACCTCAGCATAACTAATGCTATGGTCTTCAAAAATGAGTGCTGTTCGATTGGAATTTTGCTCAAAAATATTTTCATAAATTCGCTTTAAGAAATTTTCTACGTTGTTATTTTTATCATTCGTTTGCCCTAAATTTTGACTCAAATCTTTTAACATTTATCTTGGTCCTCACCCTATTCTTTATGCAATACCACCCAACCTAATATTCAAAACAAAGTTATAAAAATGTCGTTTTCATCGCTGTTTGTTTGAATAATAGATACCCCAGCACAATAATATAAATGATAATCATTTACAATTACTATTAAGAGAAATATCAATTTCTTTCTTTTAAAAGACATTAATAAAAAATGATAAATATCAAAATAATAAAATAATTTTTCTATTCGGTTTAGTCGTTTAGTGAACTAATTCTATCGTCTAAAACCCACAATTAATAATGATTATTATTTACATTAAGAGCTAACTTGGTTATCGTAGCCATAGAGAGGTTACATCTATATCAATTATCGCGCTCTATAGTAATCATTAAGCTTGGGTTATATATATGACAAAAATTGCAGAAAAATCGAAACAAGAATATGGCGACTTACTAAAAGAAAAAGACCATTTACAAGATATGGAACAGCTTGAGATGACTATTGTCTCGATCCAGACGCCGTATCCTTCTATTGTAAGAATTCAAGGAAAAATCAACACATTACAACCAGAGCTTTGGCAAGCTCCCAATTTGGCAATTCGTTTAATTGTGAACAATCCGCCAGAGGGACAACCCATTTCACGCGTCTATACGGTCCGTTCATTTAACCCTGTAAATGCTCAAATCGAAATTGATTTTGTTAAACATGAAGATTTAAGCCCAGCAATGGAATGGCTTAATTCGGCTCAAGTGGGTACAAAAATCGGGCTTATTGGTCCCCGCCCCCATTTCATTCCCAATTTCACAGCCAAAAAGCATGTGGTCATGTTTGCCGACGATACGGCTGTACCCGCGTTATATTCAATACTCAAGCAATGGGAACTCGGCATAAGTGCGGATATTTTCATTGAAAGTTTTGAAAAAGATATTGCTAGTCAATTACCCGAAATTGAACATGTCAAAATTCATTCGTTCTATAAAGAACATCACACGTCACAGAAAGGCCTTCTTTTAAAAGCAGCATTTGCGCTAGAAAATTATGAAAATATTACGATTTGGGCAGCTTGCGAACGCAACGAAGCAAGAGCCTTACGTCAATTTTTTCTAGAAGACCAACAGTTAAATAAAAATGACGTGCGCATTGCTGGCTATTGGAGAGATGGCATATCAAGTTCAGAGTTAGACAAATTGCGTGCTCAACATTATCAGGAACATATTCAGCAAGGTAAGACCTTGAACGAATATGATGACCTCGATTTGGCAAATTAAGTTTCTTTTACATACAAATAGGCACTGGCTCTGGATATACCTAAATGTTGGGCAACCGTTTCCACAGCCTTTTTAATTTCTAATAAACCATTATTCTTGAGTTCTTGTATTAATTGCTTTCTCTCATTGAGTTTTAGCATACGCGGTGTAGTGGCATGTTTTGAAGCAAACTGATCGATATATCTTCGAATTGCTTCCGTGCCATTCGGTTCCAAGTTTTCAATAATGTTGTCAGTTTCAATTTTAGTGAAATGCTCTAAAGCGCTTTGCATCCCTCTAAATAAGGTTAAATCAATATTCATACATAAAGCGGCTACGTACTGGCCCTCTTCATCTTTAATGCCGATCGAGGTGCTTTTTGCAGGGCGACCATCTGCAAACTGGTTAGCATAGTTTGTAATAAGGTTTGGAAACTCCGGAGACATAATTCTTGCCAGCCCCAACTCAGTTGCCGGATCTCCAACTTTTCGGCCTGATAAATTATTGTGTATTGAAAGTATGGCATGCTCAGGATTGGTTAAGTCATGGACAACCACTTCACAAAAAGGCGCTAGTGTTTCACTTAACCCTTTCGCGATAGTATCAAGTTGAGTGAGTAAATGTTTATCACGATTGCCCAATGTATTTCTCCTAATGACTTAATTACTGTTTCAAACCCTAGAGTGAAGTACACAAACAGTAATTTAGACTTTTTATCTAATTTTAAACTTAATGTAAATCAAAATCTTATATCTCATTGTTATCAAATTAAAAAATAAATTAGACATTTTATCTAAATATATATATTTTATCTAAACAAGGTCAATAGATTGTGCTTTCCTTGGCAATACGAAATCTTGCATCCGAAAACATTGAATAGAATCAGGTTTAATTATGAAAAATTTAACCCTTCCCACTTATGAAGATGTCGCAGCCGCTGCTGAACGTATAAAAGATTTTATAAATAAAACTCCTGTTTTAACTTCACGTACGGTGAACAATGAATTTGAAGCAGAAGTGTTCTTTAAATGTGAGAATTTTCAGCGTGTAGGCGCTTTCAAATTTCGTGGTGCCATGAATGCACTTTTGCAATTTAATGAGACTCAAAAGAAAGCAGGTGTAGTTGCTTTTTCTTCGGGAAATCATGCACAAGCCATTGCGCTTTCATCAAAAATTCTTGGTATTCCAGCAACCATTATCATGCCTAAAGATGCACCTGCTGCAAAAATGGCAGCAACGCGAGAATACGGCGGCAATATTGTTGAATTTGACCGTTATACGGAAGATCGGGAAAAAATTGGAAAAGAGATTGCCGAAAAAAATGGTCTGACATTAATTCCGTCTTATGACCATCCGCATGTGATTGCAGGTCAAGGTACGGCTGCTAAAGAGTTATTTGAAGAAGTCGGTGATTTAGATTACCTGTTTGTATGTTTAGGTGGCGGCGGTTTGTTGGCAGGTTCTGCCCTGTCTGCTCGCCAGCTTTCTCCGAACTGTAAAATATATGGCGTTGAACCTGCGCTAGGAAATGATGGGCAAATGTCTTTTAGAAAAGGCGAAATTGTTCATATTGATACCCCACCAACCATTGCCGATGGCGCGCAAACTCAATATTTAGGCAAATTGACCTTTCCTATTATTCAACAGAAAGTTGATGATATTTTGACGGTCACAGACGAAGAACTCATCAACGCTATGAAGTTCTTTGCTGAAAGAATGAAGATGGTGGTCGAACCGACTGGATGTCTCGGATTTGCGGCTGCCCGTAATTTAAAACATGAGTTAAAAGGCAAACGTATCGGCATTATTATTAGTGGTGGCAATGTCGATATTTCTAAATACGCGGAGTTTTTATCTGCTTAATCAAACTCAGTGTCTATCTATAATTTCTTTTAAAGCCTTATAGGTAGGCATTTATATGTAATGTCTTTTAAAAAAAGCCTGCTTTATACAGGCTTTTTTTATATCTAAAATTTAAAACGAATATTTATAAAAATCTTAATCATCTTAAAAATGCAACAATATGTTGCATCTACTCTATTTTTAGCTTTACCCCACAGGTTTAACATATTCCTTAAGAGATAAATAATAATTGAGGAGATCGAGTCATGAATGCTTATTTGCATCGTAGTGAAGATCGTGGTCATGTTAAAGCAGGCTGGTTAGAGTCTTATCATAGCTTTTCGTTTGGTAGCTGGTATAACCCTAAATATATGGGGGTAAGTGCACTTCGAGTCATTAATGATGACCGAATCGATGCCCACAACGGTTTCGGCACTCACTCGCATGACAATATGGAAATTTTAACCTGTGTGCTTGATGGTGCAATTTCCCACCGTGACACCATGGGAAAGAAGGCCAGATTAAAGCAGGTGAATGGCAACTTATGAGTGCCGGTACAGGTGTCGCTCATAGTGAGATTAATAACACCGATACGCCAGTGCACTTATTACAAATCTGGATTATTCCCGATGTAAAAGAAGCCGAGCCAAATTATCAGCAAATTAGTTTGGACCCACGTAATCAACCTAACGAATGGCATTTAATTGCAGGGCCTGATGCAAATGCACCAATGCATATTCGCCAAGATGCAGAGGTAAAATCTGCTGTACTTGAAAAAGGTCGTGAACTGCCAGTTGAGACTTCAAAACGAGTAAATTACGTTCATGTAATTTCAGGTGAAGTCCGTATTGGTGAGTACGAAGTGAAAGCGGGTGATGCTCTGGTCTTTGAAGATAATGCCGTGATTCATGCAAATGAAGACAGCCAATTTATCTGGTTTGATTTACCTTAAACTGCTTAAAAGCCCTTTTATATGAAAGGGCTTTTTAGTCACTGCTACCGCCCCCATCACATCCGCCTGAGTCGGAAAATGATGAGCAATCATTTGATGAATGAGAACTATGGTGACTGTTATCGTAAATATGGTGGTGTGGTGAATGTGTTGAAGCTGAATAATCATGCTCACCCGATGGTGAATAATTTTTTGAATTTCTGAGTAATGCGATTAAGCAAATGATTCCAATACTCGAAAAAATGGCAATAAATATCACAATAAATAACTTCAAATAACGTCCTCCTTCATACAGCTATAGAGATCATTGTTGTTTTTCTCTTTCATTATTTAAAGGAGCCATGCTGAATAAACAAGTTATTTTTTGATAAGTACAGCACAGCCCCCTTTCTTATGACTCGTATTTAGCCGCTACTGGCACAACCCTAAACTTTTCATTTGCATGTAGTTAGACCTCGTAAAAAACACTCAAACACACTCTCCCGCTCGCTTACCCCACCAGAGCTTAAAAGCTGAATGATTGTGCCTTCCACCATATATAAAAATAGTTTGGCATCGGTAAAAGAGACATCGGGTTTTAGTGTTCTAAGCTGGCTATAAATCTCATTTTTTAGCCATGTTCTATAGCGCACTGCGGTTTGATAAGCGTTGGGATAACTATTTTTAATCTCAAAAACGGCTTTAAATAATAAGTAATACGGCCCTTCTAGATCGGTATGTAAGTCATAAAGTTTTTTGAGTTTATCTATTGCAGGAGTGCTTAAGTCATACTCGACCATTGCGATCACTTGTTCTTGGAGCTTTTCTTTTTGCACCATGAGGCAGATTTCAATAAGCCTTTCTTTAGAGTGAAAGTAATTATAAAAAGTCGCTTTTGTAATCTCTGATTCTCTCACTATTCTGTCAACGCCAATAAGGTGAAACCCACGGTGATGAAACAGATCAATCGCTTTATTTACAACATATAAGGCACGTGTTGGGAGAACTAAATTTGGCATAGTTTTACCGTTATAAATTCTTGTTGTTTGTAAATGAGATACTTTTTTGGGAGAAAAAAAGGCACAGCAAAGCCTATAAAGACTGTGCTTGGCACATCTCAAGTTTTATAGTTGCTAAGTTTTTGGTTGTGACGATTTAAAGCCTGAAAGCGCTAATAGCCCTCAAACTGTTTTAAAGTTTATGTGGTGTCGTTATAGCTTTTGGCAAAGGCTGCCAAGAAATAATGGATGTGCAAAGCCAACTCCTTTTTATTGGGAGTTCTGCCAAAGCATTAAAATTATGGTGGCAGAACGAAAGAGGGTTGACGAACTGGTCACACGAGGCCAGCACACCCGAAGGTGTCCCCCTTCCGTCCTACCGCTACGAGAGGGAGACGAAGAGCTGCCCAAAACTATCCCTCAGAAGGAATAATTCTGATACTCGTGTGAAACGGTTCGTCAAAACCGACTGGCAATGTGGCCAGCAGGCAAAGGATAAGCTTCACATTTATTGCAGTCAAGCACACAAAATGACATTTGCTTTAATTTAGATCATTAAAAAAGTAAGGCTAAATAATGAGTAAGTTATTGTTTAAGAGGGGTTTATAAAGGGGGGTAAGATGATGGAATATGATAGTACAGCTTTTAAGAAGACTGTCCTCAACATTATAGGGTGACCAAGAAATATTAATTCAATTAATTATAGGGTGTGTTGACACTTTT
>NZ_JAVIMT010000064.1:0-273 GCF_031196675.1 Acinetobacter sp. 148
CAATCATGGCGCATGCTGATGAATGCTATCCGCTTGAATGCTGTGGTGTGATTGTTGATAAGCAATATATCGCTTGTCGCAATATTTCAGCTCAATCTGATCAGTTTGAAATACATCCTGAAGATTTAGCTATGGCAGAAGACCAAGGCGAAATCTTAGCTTATGTACATTCCCATCCAGATGGTACTACACGAGCCTCAGAACTAGACTTAATTCAAATTGAGTTACATCAAAAGCCGTGGGTCATTTGCTCCTATCCAGATCTGGATTTTC
>NZ_JAVIMT010000065.1:0-88637 GCF_031196675.1 Acinetobacter sp. 148
TCAATCAATAGAGAATTATTTGAAGAATTATTAAAACTAAAATAATGGAATAAAGAATAATTTCATAATATTCCAATATTTGCTTAATCTATAAATAGTTCAAATTGAGTTTTCATCTATGCAGTTCAAAATTATCGCAGCCCAAGATCTAGATAGAAATCAACGTCATCAGATTGCTGAGTTATGTTTTTCTGCTTTTGATGAAGATCCTTGGACTCAATATGCTTTTATGCAAAAAGCTATTCATGTCGTCGGTATATTAAACAATCAAATTGTCTCACATGCCTTATGGACGGATAGAGCTTTTACCATAAATGGTAGTTCCGATGTGAAAACTGCTTATGTAGAGTATGTGACCACTGATTACACGATGAGAGGTAAGGGGATTGCATCACAATTATTAAAATATTTAGTAGAGACATTAACTCATCTGGAATATGAGCTTGCTGCATTACAACCAGAAGATGAAGCATTTTATGAAAAATTAGGATGGACTGTTTGGAAAGGAAATTTATCTATTAAACAAAACACTTGTAGTTATCTAACGGATGAGTATGAAATTATGCTATATCCTTTAAATATTCAGATGAAAGACCAGCTATCAAATAGTTCAGAAGAGGACACTATTTGTGCAGATTGGCGAGAAGGTGAACTTTGGTAGTAATTATGCCTGGGCTTTAATGCTGCAGCGAAAGTTTACTTTAGATTGGATACTATATATTTTTAAGTATTTGATTTTAATATTTTTATATCTTTTTATTTTTAATGTAAATTCCATTTTTTATTTTACTTCACTTTTTCTACTTTCCTGTTTAACTGACAAGCCTATAATGATTCAGAATCATTCCAAATCTAATAAGGATATAACATGTCTACTGATCCACAATTCCCAACACCCAATAATTTAGGTATCGCAGTTTATTCAAATAATGCAGAAGCTATTGGTAATACTCCTTTAGTACGTATTAATCGTTTGATTAAAACTGATGCAACTGTATTAGCCAAAGTAGAAAGTCGTAACCCAGCTTTTTCTGTGAAATGCCGTATTGGAGCGGCACTTATTGCAGATGCGGAAAAACGTGGTGTGCTAAAAGAAGGCATGCATATTGTTGAACCAACCAGTGGTAATACTGGTATTGCATTGGCGTTCGTAGCGGCGGCAAAAGGTTATTCCATTACTTTAACTATGCCTGCAAGTATGAGCCTTGAACGTAGAAAAGTGTTAAAAGCACTCGGTGCCAATTTAGTCCTAACAGAACCAGCGAAGGGAATGAAAGGTGCAGTTGATGAAGCTGTGCGATTAGCAACTGAACAGCCAGAAATTTATTTCTTGCCACAACAGTTTGAAAACCCAGCTAATCCACAAATTCATGTTGATACGACGGGACCAGAAATCTGGCAAGCAACAGGTGGGCAAGTTGATATCTTGGTAGCTGGTGTAGGTACAGGAGGTACGATTACGGGTATCTCTCGTTATTTTGAACAAGTTCAGAATAAGCCATTGTACTCAGTAGCAGTTGAACCAGCTGAGTCTCCAATTATTACTCAAACAAAAAATGGTGAGAACATTACACCCGCACCGCATAAAATTCAGGGAATTGGAGCAAACTTTATTCCAAAGAATCTTGATTTAGATCTGGTTGATGAAGTCATACCAGTGAGTAGTGAAGAAGCAATTCAATGGGCGAGAAATTGTGCCACCCAAGAAGGTATTTTAGTGGGTATTTCAAGTGGTGCTGCATTGGCAGCAGCGGCTAAAATTGCAGAACGTCCTGAAAATGCAGGTAAAACAATTGTTGTTATTCTTCCAGACAGTGGGGAACGCTATTTATCTTCTGTTTTATTTGAAGGTTTATTTGACGAATAAAATTAACCATATAAAAAAGCCCATGAATAAATGGGCTTTTTTATTTAATCTTAATTTATAAAGCACTTTTTAAAGTTTTCTGATGACGTTTCACAGATCGAGCATATTTTTTTGCTTTGTGACGTGTCCAGAAACTTCGTTCATATCCTGTTGGACCAACATTATAATATGCTGTCGCTTTGAACCAACTATCTGCTGTCTGATAGTAATGATTTAAAATATAAGCACCACATTGGATGTTGGTAGATTCATCATACAAGTTACCAGCACAAGTTTGTTGCCAATAACTGGGAATAATTTGTGTTAACCCAATAGCCCCGGTGGGAGAGCGAGCATTACTATTATAGCTAGACTCTTGCCTGATCACGGCTGCCAATAAAAGCGGTGGAACATTATATCTATCAGCGCTTTGAATAATCATTGGAGATAGGCGATTTGCTGTACTTGGCGGAACGGAATAAGCTTTTTGTAAGCCAGACGAAAGCTTACTTGAGCGCCAAGAAAATGAACCGCTATTAGGGCCTAAACTTGTACATCCCGTCATTATTGTCATCAACGCAATAATAAAAAATTTGAGACTAAGGCGCTGTAATTGTGATGGTGCAAAATGATCTTGAGCTAAAGATGAGATAAGCAAAATACAAAACCAATAATCAAATTTCAAATGAAATGATGGTATTCAGCCGTATTTATCGGATCAATATAAGTTCTGTTGCTCAGCCCAACCAGAAAGTAAGATTTTTGTATTATTGAAATGAAAAAACCCCGAAATCCTGTCGAGGTTTCTTCGTATTCAGCTTTATGTAGCTAACTCCTGTCAACTACCGCTTCCTGCGTTCTTATTCTTCTTCAATGAGACTTCCTGTCTCTCTATGATTTATATGTTATGAAAAAATACTCAAGTTGAATATCCGTTAATGACCCCAAATTTTGTACGTTTTAACTTACAGACGTTCTTTTTCAACTATGGAGTTAAGTCCCTTGATAAGCATTTAAGGTCAATGCAAAATTTTCACCAAATTGTTGAGCAGTTTTAATATCTCCTTCATCAAAACCATCTGCATTACTAGCATGTTTAGCCTGAGCCATTAAACCTGACCATGAACCGAGTCGGTTAGCTGCTTGTGTATAGGCAACACCTTGATGCTGTTCTGGTAGAATTGGGTTACCTACCCATAACATGCCGTGTTGCATGCAAAAAGTAAAAATTGAAATTAGTGTGGATTGTTTATCACCAGCAGGAAGAGATGAAACGGTAAACCCAGCTGCTAATTTCCCTTTAAAACTTTGTTTTTTCCATAATGGTCCAGTTGCATCCATGAGCTGTTTTAACTTGGAAGATACACCACCTAAATAAGTAGGAGATCCCCAAATTAATCCATCATATTGGATAAGAATTTCTGGACGCTCGATAAGATCCTCGGCATTGAGTAAATCTGCTTTAATATTGTGATGGCTCAAGACGCCAATTTGAATTTGCTGAGCAATAAATTGGGTGTGGCCTTGGCGACTATGGTAAATAATGGCAACAGTTTTCATGGAAATTTCCCTTTATTTAAATTTGAAATAGTTTTGCAGTGAGATATAAACCACAGCCAAAAACACTATGGTTCAGCAAACTTTTCAGACAGTTCAAAAAAGGGTGAGGTGTTTTTGATGAGGCAAAACCACTACCCATAGCTGGTTGCATAATAAAAAAAGGAATGAGAACGGTGACCAAACCAAACAGTAGTGCTGAGTAAAACTGAGGGTGGTCGAGCCAAGTCGAACCTACGATTAAAAGAAAGTTCAATGCAAAGATAATTCCGACACTATAGTGAGCAATCCAGCCTAATAAATATTCCCCCTTCATTGGAGGACTTTTAGCAATAGAATGATGGACAAGTTTTCCTTGAAATATCCAGCCCACCCAACGTCCAAGAAAGGCAAAGTTTAAAGTCGGGATCTTAAATATTTTTAGTATTAACAGCCATATATCCATAACGATGGTTGCACCAATACCAAGACATAAAGCTTGAAAGAACAGAGTGGATGTATTCATTTTTACACCTTGCTTTTATACATATGAAACGTGATAAATTTATTGTGCAAGTTAAAGTTCACTTGAAGTCAAGAGGGTATTATGGATATTGGTGAAGTCGCTAAGAAGGCAAAAGTCACAACGGCTACCCTACGTTTTTATGAAGAGAAAGGGCTAATTAAATCGATAGGGCGGCAAGGCTTACGTCGACAATATGGCAAACAAGTAATTGATCAACTGGCATTAATTGCTTTAGGTCGTGCTGCAGGATTTTCTTTAAATGAAATTGCCACAATGTTTAGGCAAGATGGTAAGCCTGATCTTGACCGTCAAAAACTAAAAGATAAAGCTGAACAATTAGAGCAAATGGCAAAGCGATTGCATTTTATCAGCCAAGGATTAGAACACGCTGCTGTATGTCCTGCTGAAAATCATATGGAATGTCCAACTTTCCAAAAATTTTTAAAAGCAGCAATTGCTGGAGAATATCAGCCAACAAAACTTTAATTAGCTTTACTAACAAGTTCAGTTTTCTATTGGGTGCTAAACAATAGGCTTGTCATATTTTCGCCATAAAGATTTCATATTTTTGAAGCAAAAACTTCATACAAGCTTGATTAAATTTGCTTAATTTTTTACCAACTGTATAAAATCATGAGCAAAAAAACTTTAATCGCATTATTATGCTGTGCCAGTTTAGGATTGACGGCATGTAACGATGATAACGATCAAGATCAAACTTCACCTACTGAAAACGTTACCGAACCAACTCTAATTTCTTTTGCTAAGTTACCTGTAGAAACTTATGCTGCTGGACCAGACTCAGGGGCATATGTGAAAGGTGCAAATGGAATTTATCCTCCGTTTAAAGGTCAACCTGTACAGGGATTTTCTGCTGCATTAAAAAATGAAGATGGCAGTTATATGGCAATGGCCGATAACGGTTTTGGGACTAAAGATAATTCATCAGACTTTTTACTTCGTATTTATAAAATAAAGCCTGATTTCAAAACTAAAACTAAAGGCACCGGTCAAGTTACTGTACAAAGTTTTATCCAACTGCGTGATCCGAATAAATTAATTCCATTTAATATCATCAATGGTAATACGCCTGAGCGTTTATTAACGGGTGCTGATTTTGACCCAGAGTCGATGCAGCGTACTAGTGATGGGACTTACTGGATTGGAGATGAATTTGGTCCATATTTACTCCATTTCTCAGCAGATGGTGTACTTTTAGACGCTCCGATTCCTTTACCAAATCCATTAAATCCAACTCAAGAATTACGTTCACCACAAAATCAATTTAATAAAGCGCAAATTAATTTTGTGGAACCTCTTGTTCAACAAAGTGGCGGTTTTGAAGGAATGGCGATTTCACCAGATGGACAATATCTCTATCCGCTTATAGAAAAGCCAATTAAATTAATTCGGGAAACAGAAAGACAACTGTTGATTTCCCAATTCGATATTAAGAAAAAAGCGTATACAGGAAAATATTATTGGTTCCAGTTAGACAGTAAAGCTACCAATATTGGTGATTTCCAACTCTTTAATGATAAAGAAGGGATCATTATTGAACGTGATGCCACGCAGAATAATTTAGGCGGCTATAAAAAATTAATCCGTATTAAATTAAATGAGTCAGGCCAGTTGGTCAGCCGCGAAGACTTAGTCGATTTAATTAAAATTGCTAACCCGAATATGTTGTATGGCACAGCTAGAGCAGGGGATATTGGTACGGGACAGGTTTTTGCCTTCCCATTTGAAACCATTGAAGATGTAATTATTGAAAATGGTACAACACTGACGGTTTTCAATGATAATAACTTCCCTGGGTCGACAGGACGTAATGCAAAGTTGGCCGATGATAACGAGATTATTCAGATTCGTTTACCAAAAGCTCTCTTCTAATTCATATAAATAAATGAGTTCGATCTGCGGCGGATTTTATTCCGCCGTATTTAATCTAAGAATAAAATATTGAGTAAACTTTAATCAAATTAATTTCTATATTGTTGTTTTCGCGTGTTTTATAAACAAGGAAAATGAATGAAATTCATGTTAAAATGATCGGCTTTCATCTTTAGATGTCTCTCCTCCATCTGCTAGCCGAGATTCGCAAGCCATGTCTACCGCTTATACTATGCAAACTGCGCCAAAAGCGTTGTTTGATTACGACAAATATTGGGCGTCGTGTTTTGAACCAGCGCCATTTTTGCCGATGTCACGAGAAGAAATGGACCAACTCGGCTGGGATGCGTGTGACTTTATTTTAGTCTGTGGCGATGCTTATATTGATCATCCATCATTTGTATCGGGTGTGATTGGACGGGTATTGGAAGCGCAAGGTTTCCGTGTCGGTATTATTGCACAGCCAGACTGGACCAATGTTGAAAGTTTCCGTGTATTGGGTAAGCCAACGATTGCTTGGGGAGTGACTGCGGGCAATATGGATTCGATGATCAACCGCTATACGGCAGATCGTAAAATCCGTTCGGATGATGCATATTCTCCTAATAACGAACCAAATAAACGTCCTGACCGTGCGGCAACGGTTTATTGCCAACGTTGTCGTGAAGCATTCCCAGATGTACCTGTACTATTAGGTGGTATTGAGGGTAGTTTACGTCGTATTGCGCACTATGATTATTGGTCAGACAAAGTCCGTCGTTCAATTTTGATGGATTCAAAAGCCGATATGCTTATGTATGGTAATGGTGAACGTGCCATTATTGATGTGATGCACCGTTTGGCAAAAGGTGAAAAAATCCACGAAATTACAGATGTTCGTGGTACAGCATTTATTATTAATAAACATAACAAAGCGGCTAAAGCAAAATTTGTTGAAATTGCCAGTAATGATGTAGATACGATTGGGCGTGTTGACCCAATTATTAACCCATATGTCATGACTGAAGATATTGATGGTTGTGAAATTGAGAAAGATAAAGGCAACACACTAGCTCAGTATCAAGGTTTTCAAAAAGAAATTGTTGCAAATCCGATTGTACGTGAAGGCGACCAACTTGATGAAAATACTCAGATTGTTCAGCTAAAGCCTGCTCAGTCAAAAGCAATTAAACACAAGTTACCTCCGCGAGAATTGGCTGTAATTCGTTTACCTTCTTTTGAAGAAGTGGCAAATGATCAAGTGCTTTATGCACATGCAAACCGTATTTTGCACCTTGAAACCAACCCGGGTAATGCACGTGCTTTGGTTCAACGTCATGGTGAGCGTGATGTCTGGATCAATCCACCTCCAATTCCTCTAACTACAGAGGAAATGGATTATGTATTTGATTTGCCATATGCACGTTTGCCGCATCCTGCATATGGAGATGCGCGTTTCCCTGCATTTGATATGATCAAATTCTCGGTCAATATTATGCGTGGCTGTTTTGGTGGTTGTACATTCTGTTCGATTACAGAACATGAAGGCCGTATTATCCAAAACCGTTCGGAAGATTCGATCTTACGTGAGATCGAGAAAATTCGTGATACAGCGCCGAACTTCACCGGTATTATTTCAGACTTAGGTGGTCCAACAGCAAACATGTACCGTTTGCATTGTAAAGACCCTGAAATTGAGAAGAACTGTCGTAAACCTTCTTGTGTATATCCGGGTGTTTGTCAAAACTTGCATACCGATCATGCACCTTTAGTACAGCTTTATCGTAAAGCACGTGCGATTAAAGGGGTGAAGAAGATTCTGATTGGATCGGGATTACGTTATGACCTTGCAGTATTGAACCCTGAATATGTCAAAGAGCTAGTACAACATCACGTTGGCGGTTATTTAAAAATTGCACCAGAGCATACTGAACAAGGCCCGTTATCTAAGATGATGAAACCGGGTATTGGTACGTATGACCGTTTCAAACAAATGTTTGATCGCTTTAGTAAAGAAGCAGGAAAAGAGCAATATTTAATTCCTTACTTTATTGCTGCACACCCAGGTACTTCTGATTATGACATGATGCATCTTGCGATCTGGCTGAAGAAGAATGGTTTCCGTGCCGATCAGGTACAGACGTTCTACCCATCACCGATGGCAACTGCGACAACCATGTATTATTCAGGGAAAAACCCACTCGCAAAAGTGGCGCGTTACACTGAAAATGTAGACATTGTAAAAGGTGAAAAACGCCGTCGTCTGCACAAAGCATTCTTACGTTACCATGATCCAAATAACTGGCCATTACTTCGTGAAGCGCTTAAAGAAATGGGCCGTGCTGATTTAATTGGTAATTCAAAGCAACATTTAATTCCAACTTATCAACCGAAAGGGGCGGAAGGAGAATATAAATCTGCACGTAAGAAGAACTCGTCTGTTGCGGGCGATTCAGTGAAGCGTTCAGGTCAAACAGTTCAAAATAAAAATCAGCATAAACGACCGCAAAAAGGGCAGGTACTGACTCAACATACGGGTCTACCACCTCGTGAGACAGGTGAAAAGAGACCATTTGGTGGTAAAAGTAAACCAAAATCAAAAGCTCGTGGATAACGATAAAAAAGGCTCTGTTTAAGAGCCTTTTTTATTTTTAAAGTGAGTAGATAAATCATATGGTGAGATTTCTGAACATTTTTTATGTAAAAAGTGTAATGAAAAATGATAAATCCTAAAAATCTGACGAGCTGCACTTGATTGTTGCTGAGTCTGTGTTTATAAATAATGTGAGGGTGGCTAAATTTAAGCCAAGCTTGATAACTACAAGTGAAATTACTAAGTGAACCTTTTAAAGAACGGCTGTGTCGTTATCAATTAAAACAAAGCGTGATCTAGCAAAATCATTATAAAAAACTTAAAGGATGGACCCATGTACTATTTAATTACAATCTTATTACTATTTTTGACCGTTGTTATGGCGGCGAAAAGCCTCTCAAGAAAGCATCAACAAGACAGTGCTTTAAAGCGCCGTGCCGTGTTAAGTAGTCATGAACAAATGACATTAACTCGTTTACAGACAGTATTGCCTAAATTTACTGTGTTAGCTCATGTTTCATTTGATGCATTATTAACAACGAAATATGCTCACACTCGTCGCAAATATCAAAATATGACAGCTGACTTTGTTGTGCTTGATCAAAATTATCAGGTTGTTGTAGTGGTTATGCTTGAAGAAAGTGGTTTACGCCGAGCACATCAACAATATGAGCGCCGTTTATTACAGCTTGCGGGCTATCGTGTATTAAGTTACAGCACTGTGCCAGATTATCATGAGTTAAGAAGAGACTTATTGACCCCTGAATCAGAGATGGCAACTTTACATGTAACGCCTCAGCTAGAAAGAATTTCAAATGCTTTTGTAAAGTCTTAAAAATTAGGTCTTACAGTGATTTAATTTTAAGCCTCATTAAATAAGATTTTAAAAAATGCTGATATTATCAACTTTAAAAGTATAAAAAATGAGCAATATCGATCATGATCTTGCTCAGTTTTTTTATTAATTAAAATTAATAAGAATTAAGGAAGTACCGCAACAACGGTCATTTCTACAAGTACATCAGGTGCATAAAGTTTAGATTCAACACAAGTACGAGCAGGTGGATGCTCTTTGCTAATCCATGCATCCCATACTGTATTCATGGCTGCATAGTCCTTATCAATATCCTTTAGAAAAATCATGACAGACAGGATATGACTTTTGTCAGTTCCGGCTTCAGCAAGTAAGCGATCAATATTGTCCAAAGTTTGTTGAGTTTGCGCCGTAATATCCACGCTGGTGTCATCAGCGAGCTGCCCTGCTAAATGGACTAAATTACCCGAAATCGCCACTTCACAATATCTTGAAGTCACGTGTAAGCGTTTTACCGTCATAAAAATGCTCTAAAGTGTCTTTATTGAATAGTTCGATTTTATGAAGAGTTCGTAGGCAGGTGCAAGCAAGTGCAAAAGAATTTCAGTAGATTATTGTTGTGATTTATAAGAACGGGCAAGCTCCATGTACTTTAAGTGCCCTGTAATATTCGGATTTGGTCGTCACGCCAATCACAGGACGATATGCCGAAAGTAAAGGTTGCTTTGGCATGTTGCAAATACATGGGTAATGAATATGCGCTGATTAGATTACTTCAAACTTTAAGCAAAAGGGAACTGTTTTTGTTTAAAACTTGTTCTTTTGTATAAAAAAACAACACTTACCATAAGGACAACTGAAAGTCGTCAGCTTTAGTTTGTAATTGATAAACTCCAATACCAATGAGCCGAAATTGGAAGTTTTCGGGAATATGCATCTCATTTAAAAGTAAGAATAATACTTGAATCAGGTCTTGTTGAGAATGAATTGGGTTTTTAAAACTTTTACTGTGTTGCAAAGTCTGGAAATTCTTAAGTTTGAGCTTAATATTTACGCCTCGGGCATTCAGTTGCTTTTTCTCTAAACTTTGCCAGACTTTTTCGGCTAGACCATGCCAGTAGGGTTGGCACTGAGCTAAAGTAAAGTCACTATCAAATGTGGTTTCTTTTGAAATTTGCTGTCGGGCACGTTCAGCTTGAACGGGCCGGTTGTCGATACCTTGAGCGTATAAATAAAGCTGTTGGCCATATTTACCAAAGTGGTGAACTAAAACAGCTTCTTCAATTTTTTGTAAGTCACCTAGCGTATGCAACTCAAGCTGTTGGAGCTTTTCTTGGGTAACTTTGCCTACTCCTGGAATTTTTTTTAAGGGTAAGTCCTGAATAAAACTGGCTACTTGAGAAGGTTTTATAACAAACAGGCCATTCGGTTTATTCCAGTCGGACGCAACTTTTGCCAAGAATTTATTAGGTGCTACACCAGCCGAGGCTGTCAGTCCGGTTTGCCTGAAAATATCTTCCCGAATATGCATGGCCACTTCGGTCGCACTCGCGATTTGTTTTAAATTTTCAGTGACATCAAGATAGGCTTCATCTAAAGATAAAGGCTCAATAAGAGTAGTGTATTGTTGAAAAATACTATGAATTTGAGCCGAGATGGCACGATATTTTTCGAAATTCGGCTCAATAATAACAACTTGAGGGCATAGTTTTCTTGCTTGGCTCATGGACATGGCAGAGCGTAAACCAAACTCACGAGCAGGATAAGAAGCAGCTGCAATTACGGCGCGTGGGTGATGCGATGAAATAACTACTGGGAGATGCCTTAGATCAGGACGCTCTCGCAATTCGACCGATGCATAAAAGGCATCCATATCGATATGAATGATTTTGCGCATATTATTGTGCTTTCACGATGCCTTGCTGCTGTAAAAATTGATGCCATTCTTTGACTGAACCCTCGTAAACATTTAAGTCTACTGGCTTTGTCATGCCTTCAATTTTACCTTGATTACTATGCTGCCAAAAGAGCCATTTTCTTTTGTCTTTCAGCTCAGGTTTCCCTTCGTAATCTCTGACCCAAAGTGGTGTATTAGGGAAACTACCTATTAATACAATGTGGTAAAAAGTTTTGGAAATATAAAAGATAGGCTGTTTACCATAATGATGCTTTAAGCTGTCATGCATGATGCCTATTTCTTTAAGTAATTGTTCTTTGGTATGGGAATTAATACAGTTGTTGTCATATTCCAGATCAATAACGGGAGGAAGGGCATCAGCTTTGTTAGGTACAGTTGCAATAAAATTTTCAGCTTGTGTTTTACCATCACGACATAAACGATAAAAATGATAAGCCCCGACATGAAAGCCATGTTCGCGTGCTTTTAACCAGTTTTCTTGAAATTTTGGATCTTTATAATCACCGCCTTCAGTCGCTTTTAAATAGACGAACTGGAATTTTTGGGGTGATATTTTTTTCCAGTTGATATTTTCTTGATGGTGAGAGACATCAAAGCCTTGAACTGGGTAATCTTGAGCAATAGCTTTTTGTTGGTAGAACAGACCGAAGTAAGTGAGAACCCCCATAACACAAGCTAAAACAATCCCAATGAGGGTATTGTAGCGTGGTGCAGAAAAGGTTTTTGCCAGCTTGGTCATGCAAAACTCAGTATTAATATGAAGTTCACATCATAGCGTGATTCGCGAGCGAGAAACCACGCTAAAAATGCAACTGCTTACACAGGCGTATTTTTGGGAATTTGCCAAAAGATCAGTGCGGTAATGATATTAATACAACCTAAACAAATCAGGGTGACATGGAAGGCAGTTGTCACATGTGCTGTACCATAGTAATCGGTAAATATATTAATGAGTGTACCTGCCAGTGCAACACCAATACTCATTGAAAGCATCATAATCATTGATAAGAAACTATTACCGCTACTTGCATCTTGTTGAGGCAAATCTTTTAAGGTGAGCGTATTCATTCCCACAAATTGTAATGAGTTTAATGTGCCAAATAAGAAGAAGTGTACGGCTCTAAACCAAGTTGGAGTGTCGACTGTCATGATTGCAAAAGAGGCAATACATAGCCCAACTAAAGTTGTGTTAATTAACAGAAAGCGGCGATAACCCATTTTCTGAATAATCGGTCTAACAATCGGTTTGGAGAAAAGCGACCCTAACACTAGCGGAATCATCATTAATCCCGCAATGAATGGCTCAAAGCCAAAAGCGACCTGTAGCATGAGCGGTAAAACAAAAGGTAAGGCATTACCACCAAAGCGGGCAAAGAAATTACCTAAAATACCAATCGCGTAAATCTTGTTTCTAAAGAGTCGGCTGCGGAACAATGCATTTTGATGGGTATGTGAATGGTAGGCATACCAAAGGGTTGCGACTACCCCGACCACTAATAAAGAAATACTAAACCATTTGGAATATTCAGGTGAGGCAAGATGTTCAATACCCAAAGACCAGCCAATCATTGCGACGACTAAGAGCACAAACCCAATAAGGTCAAATGTTTTAACGGTAGGCTCTTTTACATTTGGCATGACCTTTAATGTCATTAATATGCCCAATACTCCCATTGGAATATTAATAAGAAAGATCCAATGCCACGTTGCAACTTCAACGAGCCAACCACCGAGTGTTGGACCTGCCAAAGGACCAAGTAAACCTGCCAGACTCATAAGGCTCATGGCAGCTAAAAACTGAGTTCGGGGAATAATTTTTAAAAGTGATAAACGACCAACAGGGAGTAATAACGCCCCCCCAATACCCTGAATGACACGGAAAAATAAAAGCTGATTTAGGCTTTGAGAAAGGCCACAGCCTAAGGAAGCAAGTGTGAAAATAATGATTGCTGATAAAAACGTATTTCTAACACCAAAGCGGTCGGCCAACCATCCACTTAAAGGAATACAGGCCGCTACAGATAAAACATAAGCCACCACTACGCTATGCATACGTAATGGATCTTCATTTAAATGATGTGCCATTGCAGGAATGGCAGTATTTACAATTGTTGTATCTAATGCCTGCATAAAAAAGCCAATGGAAACCAAAAGAACCAATAGGCGATATTCGGGTTGCAAGGCTTGATGGGTTGGCGTGGCATTCATAACATTTGAAAATTAACGTTTTCGCCTAGTGTAAAACAAATTGAATTTAAAAAAAGTAAGTCAATGTTGAATAAACGCTTTGTAAGTTTAACTTCTATTATTTAGAGCAACTATATAACCGGACTTTCAAGTGAATGATTATAAAATGAGTATAGATAGATAAAATGAAAAAAAGCGGAAGAATCCGCCTTTTTTTTTGAAGTAGAGAGCTTAAACAACAAATCTCTTTGGCATTTTTAAGTTTTTAATGACGTTATAAATTTGGTCGATTTCTTCACATACAATTAATTTAGCTCGATGCTGAAGAGGAAGGAAGCCTTCTTGTACAGCATGGTCTAATTGAGCAATTAATGCATTATAAAAACCATTTACGTTATATAAAATCATAGGTTTTTGATGCTGATTGAGTTGACCCCAAGTCGCAATTTCCAAAATTTCTTCGAATGTACCTAAACCGCCAGGTAGCGCAATAAAAGCACTCGCGCGCTCTGCCATCATGGCTTTACGCTCATGCATGGTTTCTACTACATGCAACTCGGTCAGTCCTGCATGCGCCACTTCATAATCAAGCATAAATTCAGGAATGACCCCTACAGCTTCTCCACCATGTGCAAGTACACTTTCTGCGACTTGTCCCATTAAACCAATACTGGCACCGCCGTAGACCAAACCAAAACCTTGTTCAGCAATTCCGCTGGCTAACTCAATTGCCTTTTCGCGATAAATCGGGTTATTTCCTGCTCGTGAGCCACAATATAATGCAATAAGAGGTTGTGTTGTTTTTACAGATGTTATTGGTGAATCATTTACTGCCATTGTTAATACGCTATTCATTGCTTTATTTTCACCTTATCACGTTCATATTTCTTGTCTACACTAAGCAAAAAATATGACAACTTTATAAGCAGTTTTATAGGAAAGATTCATGTTTTGTATGGGTTTGGTGAATACATATAATGATCAAATAAAAATGATGAATTTATGTTAAATCTTGCCTATACTGAAAATTCGTTTAACAACATATGAACAAATATGGGTAGTGGTTGTAGTCGCTCCGTTTTTATTTCTTGTCCTAAAAAAACATTATTCCCCCTTTGTCTAGGCATGCCTTTTGCGTTGCCCAATAAAGATAAAATCCACCCAGCACAGGAGCAGGATCAATGATCTTTGAATGGATGTCTGATCCGTCTGCTTGGGTAGGCCTAGCGACATTAATTGTTCTTGAAATCGTACTAGGGATCGATAACCTCGTCTTTATTGCCATTTTGGCTGAAAAGTTGCCACCAGAACAACGTACTAAGGCACGTATAGTGGGTTTAATACTCGCTTTGGGAATGCGTCTTATCCTCTTAGCTTCAATTGCTTGGGTCGTGACACTCACCCAACCACTTTTCCATATTTTTAGCCATCCATTCTCTGGCCGCGATTTGATTTTATTGTTCGGTGGTGTGTTCTTGCTCTTTAAAGGCACTATGGAATTGCATGAGCGGATGGAAGGTAAACAACTTCATAAAGAAGATAATCCTGTTCATGCTGCGTTCTGGATGGTCATCGTTCAGATTGTTGTGCTTGATGCCGTATTCTCATTAGACAGCGTAATTACTGCTGTAGGTATGGTGAAAGAGCTGTCAGTCATGATGGTTGCTGTTGTGATTGCTGTGGGTATTATGCTGTGGGCTTCAAGACCCCTCATGGACTTTGTCAATAAACACCCAACAGTGGTTATTCTATGTCTTGGCTTCTTGATGATGATTGGTTTCTCTTTGGTGGTGGAAGGTTTTGGTTTCCATATTCCGAAGGGTTATTTATATGCTGCGATTGGTTTCTCGATTTTAGTCGAAATGATCAACCAAACCATGCGTCGCAACCAAGAGAAGCTAGTGACTACTACAGATTTACGTTATCGCACAGCTTCTGCGGTTTTACGTATGTTAGGCAGTAAAAATAGCGGTTCTACTTCAGACGCTCAAACGGCTGATAAAGAAGATGTATTGGCAACTCAAGCTTTTGCTGATGAAGTCTTTGATGAAGAAAATGGCGCTTACCATAGTGTGCTTGTACAAGGTGTACTTGGTTTATCTGAACGTCCAGTAAAGTCAGTGATGACACCAAGACCTGAGCTTGAATGGATTGATTTAGACGAAGAACCAGAAGTTTTAAAAGAACGTTTAATGTCGATGACACATTCACGTTTAATTGTTGCTCGTGGTGAACTTGATAATATTGAAGGTATTGCGCTTACACATAAAGTTTTAAATGGCTTTATTGAAACAGGCGTTATTGATTTTCAAAAGCACTTACGTGAGCCAGTTATTGTGCATGAAAATGCTCAAGTGCTTATGGTGATGGAGCAATTACGTCAGGCTCCTTTACAAATGGCGATTGTTCTAAATGAATATGGTTCAATTGAAGGTATTGCCACACCAATTGATATTTTAGAAGCAATTGCGGGTGAGTTCCCTGATGAAGACGAACTAGATGCAGCAGCAGAAAGTTTAGAAGACGGTTCGTTAATACTTGAGGGTTCAACCGATATTCGCCATGTATCGCTTTTACTTGGTCGTGACTTAGTTGATGAAAGTGAACAATATTCTACTTTATCGGGTTATTTGTTATTCCATTTAGGCCGTTTACCTGAAAATGGTGAAACTGTTGAAGCGGATGGTTATCGTTTTGAAGTTGTAACCATGGAAGGCCATAAAATCGAGAAAGTTCATATTGTTTCTATCGAACAGGATGAATCGAAAGATTAAATTGCGTGTCAGATTTAGAAACATCATAAAATAGCTCAACTTTGAGCTATTTTTTATTTGAGAAGTACCAAATGACCCAACAAACTTGTCCATGCGGAAAAGGCAGCTATGCAGAATGTTGTGAACCTTTACATTTAGGCACAGCAAAAGCACTCACGGCAGAGCAGCTTATGCGTTCACGTTATAGTGCATTTGCATTGCAGCAAATTGATTATATTGTGCAAACGACGGCTTTAGGACAGCAAACTGCTCTTGATAAAGAGGCTATTGCGGAATGGAGCAAACAAAATCAATGGTTGGGTTTAGAGGTGGTTAACGCCAACGAAAAATTAGATAAAACCCATGCACAGGTGGAGTTCAAGGCCCATTATCATGATGGTAAAAGCGCTCAAATTCATCATGAAGTTTCACATTTTGTATTTCATCAGCAACAATGGTTTTTCCTTGATCCGACGGTCGATATGCAGGTCACCATGAAACAGCCTTGTATATGTGGTTCAGGAAAAAAATTTAAGCAATGCTGTGCACAATTCCTATAACTTTATCTTAAAATACGCCCACCGTTTGGCCTGAGGGAAAGGGCAATGTTACTCACCGTTATTTATATTATTGCGATTACTGCCGAAGCCATGACTGGTGCATTGTCTGCTGGGCGACGGAGTATGGACTGGTTCGGTGTTGTACTAATTGCCTGTGTGACGGCCTTGGGGGGTGGCTCTGTACGTGATGTACTACTTGGACACTATCCTTTAACGTGGGTAAAACATCCTGAATATTTAGTTTTAACGTGTTGTGCTGCATTTGTTACCATCGTTATTGCTAAATGGATGCGTCATTTACATAACATCTTTTTGGTGCTCGATGCTTTAGGCCTAATTGGGTTTACGATCATTGGTTGTCAGATTGCCTTACAGATGGGACATGGCTTTGTTGTGTCGGCGGTAGCAGGCGTTTTAACAGGAGTTTCGGGTGGTATTTTACGTGACATCTTATGTAACGACGTCCCGTTTGTCTTCCGCCGTGAGCTATATGCGAGTATTTCTTTTGTTGCAGTCATTTGCTATTGGGTCTGTCTAGACTTAGGTTTGAGTTTAGAACTTACCGTTATTTCAACCTTAGTATTCGGTTTTACGCTTCGTTTAATTGCCATTTATTTTGGTTTGGAAATGCCTAAATTTATTTATAAAGATGATGATGCGGAGTCGGCTTCTTCAACCGACGAACATTAATCATGCAGAATTTCATGTGGGCATGATATAACAATTCTATATATGGTCTTGTCCACTTATTCTTTCCAGTAGAGTTAATCCTATGGATCTGGTTTCACGTATACAAAATCTTCCAATTGGCAAATTTCACTACACGCTTTTATGGGTAGTGGGTTTAGGCTGGATGTTTGATGCGATGGATACCGGCATTATCGCTTTTATTATGACAACCCTTGTTAAAGATTGGTCATTAACACCTGCTGAAAGTGGTTGGATTGTCAGTATTGGCTTTGTAGGCATGGCTATAGGTGCAGTTTGTTCTGGTGCCTTGGCAGATCGTTTTGGCCGTAAAACTGTATTTGCGATGACAATGGCAATTTATAGTATTGCGACTGCGTTATGTGCTTTTGCCCCTGATCTAAAGTGGCTATTAATTTTTCGGTTTATTGTTGGGTTGGGGCTAGGTGGTCAATTACCTGTAGCAGTCACGCTGGTCAGTGAATATGTGCCTGCTCATGTTCGTGGAAGATTTATCGTTCTACTTGAAAGTTTTTGGGGATTAGGCTGGCTAGTTGCTGCGCTCATTTCTTATTTTATTATTCCTAAATTTGGTTGGCATATTGCCTTTCTTATAGGCGGTCTTCCACTTATTTATATTTTAGTGATTTGGAAAAAAGTTCCTGAGTCGATACCGTATTTGATTAACCGTGGTCGTATTGAAGAAGCGCATGCACTGGTACAAAAACTAGAAGCCGAAGCATGTGTGCAAATTGTTCACCATATTGAAGTCGTGCCTGTGGCGATGCGACAAAAAGTTTCATTTAAACAGCTCTGGAGTGGTCAATTTGCTCGTAGAAGTTTAATGCTCTGGCTAATCTGGTTTGGCATTGTGTATTCCTATTACGGCATCTTTACGTGGTTGCCGAGTTTATTGGTGAAACAAGGCTATGACATTGTCAAATCATTTGAATATGTATTGCTTATGATTTTGGCGCAGTTACCGGGCTACTTGGCGGCTGCTTGGTTTGTCGAGCGTTTAGGTCGAAAAATTACACTTGCCGCATTTATCGGTTTTTGTGCTTTGTCGGCATATTTCTTTGGACAAGCCGACAGTGTAAATAGCATTATGTTCTGGGGCTGTCTCATGTCATTCTTTAATTTGGGTGCATGGGGAGTGTTATATACCTATACACCAGAACAATATCCGGCCAATATTCGGGCTTTCGGGTCAGGCTGGGCATCGGCAATGGGGCGTATCGGTGGAATTGTCGCGCCAATGGTCGTGACACATATGATGGTTGCTAAAAACGGCTTTAATCACGTTTTTATGATGTTTACTGTGGTTTTACTTGCCGTAGCTTTAGTGATTTTGATATTAGGTGAAGAGACTCAAGGTAAAAGACTAGAGTCGATTGGGCTATAGTTTTTGCCTAACTTTATAGCAAGTAACTAAAAATATAGAGAGATAAGACACAATTTGACGCTCAGGTGACAGAGTCCCCCTTGTGTCTGTAACATAGCCCACTTAGCATAATACACACTTAAAATAACGACTGATTTGGAAGATAAGCTGACTATGACCAGCCTTGCGCATCATGCGACAGAAAACCGCTCTGTAGCCGAATTTACTGAACAGGCTTACTTGAATTATGCCATGTACGTCAT
Organism: Acinetobacter sp. 148; assembly: GCF_031196675.1. Classification (NCBI taxonomy): domain Bacteria; kingdom Pseudomonadati; phylum Pseudomonadota; class Gammaproteobacteria; order Moraxellales; family Moraxellaceae; genus Acinetobacter; species Acinetobacter sp. 148. The sequence goes on from NZ_JAVIMT010000065.1 coordinate 18,940, forward strand.
TATGGACCGTGCATTGCCGCATATCAGTGATGGCTTAAAGCCCGTACAGCGCCGTATTGTCTATGCTATGAGCGAGCTAGGCTTAAAAAGCAGTGGCAAGCCAAAAAAATCAGCGCGTACAGTGGGTGATGTACTTGGTAAATACCACCCACATGGTGACTCGGCATGTTATGAAGCCATGGTACTCATGGCTCAGCCATTTAGTTACCGCTATCCTTTAATCGAAGGTCAGGGGAACTGGGGTTCACCAGATGACCCTAAATCTTTTGCTGCGATGCGTTATACCGAAGCCAAACTCTCGGCTTATAGTGAATTATTGCTGAGCGAATTAGGTCAGGGCACTAGCGAATGGCAAGATAACTTTGATGGTTCTTTAAAAGAACCGATCACTTTACCTGCACGTGTACCTAATATTCTTCTTAATGGTACGACAGGTATTGCTGTCGGGATGGCAACTGATATCCCGCCACATAATTTGCGTGAAGTTGTAAAAGGCACAATTGCTTTAATCCGTAATCCGCAAACCTCGGACGAAAAATTAGCTGAATATATTCCAGCTCCGGATTTACCAACCAAAGCTGAAATTATTACCCCGCCTGAAGAATTACTCAAAATCCAGACCACTGGTCGTGGTAGTTACCGTATGCGAGCGGTATATACCATTGAGAAAAATGAAATCGTAATTACTGAGCTGCCATATCAAGTCTCTGGTTCTAAGGTAATTACTCAAATTGCTGACCAGATGCAGGCTAAAAAGCTACCATTAGTTGTCGACGTGCGTGATGAATCGGATCATGAAAACCCGACACGACTCGTGATTGTACTGCGCTCTAACCGTATTGATGCGGAAGCAGTGATGAGCCACTTATTTGCGACCACTGATTTAGAATCAAGCTATCGTGTCAATTTAAACATGATTGGCGAAGATGGCCGTCCTCAGGTGAAATCAATTCGTCGTATTTTGCTTGAATGGATCGAGATCCGTAAAAAAACGGTAACTCGTCGTTTACAGTACCATTTAAACCGTATTGAAAAGCGCCTGCATATTTTGGCAGGTCTTTTAATTGCTTATCTCGATATTGATACAGTCATTCGTATTATTCGTGAAGAAGACCAGCCTAAGCCAGTCTTGATGGAACACTTCAATATTGATGAGATACAGGCCGAAGCGATTTTAGAGCTTAAATTACGTCATTTGGCCAAGCTTGAAGAGATGGAAATTCGTCATGAACAAGATGAGCTTTCCGCGAAAGCTGCCATTATTCGTGAACAACTCGAAAATCCTGAATCTTTAAAAAATTTGATTATTGGCGAATTAAAAGAAGACGCGAAGAAGTTCGGTGATGAGCGCCGGTCTCCAATTGTTGCACGTGCTGAAGCGGTTCAAATTAAAGAACAGGATTTAATGCCTGCTGAAACGGTAACAGTCGTTTTGTCTGAAGCAGGCTGGGTTCGTGCGGCAAAAGGTGCGGATGTGGATGCTGAAAATCTGAACTACCGTGCTGGGGACCAATATTTAAGTCATGCTGTCGGGAAAACCAATCAGCGAGTTTACTTCCTTGATGAAACAGGGCGCAGCTATGCCTTGCCAATTAGTAACTTACCTTCAGCGAGAGGCTTGGGGGATCCATTAAGTTCTAAATTATCACCAGCAAGTGGCGTATCGTTTATTCAGGTTTATTTAGATGATGATGAGTCTGAATTGATTGCTGCAAGTTCGGCAGGTTATGGTTTTAAAACGCAAACCAAGCAATTAGATACCAATGCGAAAGCCGGTAAGACATTCTTAACGGTTCCGGATAAGGCAAAGGCTTTACCACTCATTTCTGCCCAAAACATGACGCATTTGGCTGTACTGAGCTCAGCAGGGCGTTTGTTAATTTTAGATTTGGCAGAACTACCAAATTTAAATAAAGGTAAAGGTAATAAGTTGATACAACTTGAAGGCAAAGAGCAAATTTTATCCATGACAACCCTGAACTTAGATGAAATAATTCAGGTGGTTGCAGGTCAACAACATCTCAAATTAAAAGGTGATGATCTACAAAAATACATGGGTAAACGTGCTTCGAAAGGTCAGCTCTTACCACGTGGATATCAAAAAGCAAATAAACTGTTGATTCAGAGATAAAGCTAGCGTCTGGCAACATAAATACGCTATATATGGCAACATGTTCAAGCAATGAACTGAACTTGTTGGTATTGAATAATGATTAAAAGGGCAGCAATTTGGAGTACGTAATTTGTACTCCATGCAAAAAATTTGGCAGGCTTAAATTGTCAAAACTTCTGTCTCATAATCTTGTTCGAAAGTGTCATGAATGTGCCAATAAGTTTTAAATATGTTCTGGCACCAAGAAGCTAAAGAATAGCTGGGGCATTGAATAACAGTTATTACTAAGGATTACGAATCGGAGATAATGGCATTATGGAAAAGATTTGGTTTGCAGAATACCAAAAGACAGGGATTCCAGAAACAGTAGCATTGCCTGCAGAAAATACCTCACTTGTTGATATTTTTGAGCGTAATTTCCAAAAATTTGGTTCTCGTGATGCCTTTATCTTTATGGATAAAGCCATGTCATTTAACGAGTTGGAGCTTGCAAGCCGTAAGTTCGCGACCTATTTGCAAAATTTGGGGTTAGCAAAAGGTACGCGTGTGGCAGTAATGATGCCAAACGTGCTGCAGTATCCTGTAGTGGCATTGGCAGTCTTACGTGCAGGCTTGGTTTTAGTGAATGTTAACCCACTATATACTGCGCGTGAACTTGAGCATCAGTTGAATGACTCAGGTGCAGAAGTGCTCGTTATTATCGAGAACTTTGCAAGTGTTTACCAAAGCATTTTGGGTAAAACTCCAGTGAAGCATGTAGTTGTTGCTTCTGTCGGAGATATGCTAGGTACACTGAAAGGTACTTTGGTGAACTTTGTTTTACGTAAAGTCCGTAAACAAATTCCAGCTTGGAATATTCCTGGGCATGTTAAATTTAACAGTGCATTAAATAAAGAAAATCCAAGCAATTATAAACGTCCGACTTTAACTTTAAGTGATACTGCCGTGCTTCAATATACCGGTGGTACAACGGGTGTTTCAAAAGGTGCTGAGCTGACTCACCGCAATTTGGTTGCCAACCTTTTACAGTGTGATGGTATTTTCCAAAGCAAATTCGGTGCAAATGATGGTGCTAAAGGTGATCGTATTGTTTGTGCATTACCGCTTTACCATATTTTTGCGTTCATGGTTTGTGCGATGTACGGTATGTACAAAGGACAGGCAAATATCTTAATTCCGAACCCGCGTGACTTACCGGCTGTGATTAAGGAATTACGTAAATATCAACCTTCTTTCTTCCCTGCAGTAAATACATTATTTAATGCCTTGGTGAATAATGAAGAGTTCAAGCAACTTGACCATAGCAACTTAAAAATGGCGATGGGCGGTGGTATGGCAGTTCTGCCATCTACAGCAGAAGCTTGGAAGAAAATTACTGGTACAACCATTATTGAAGGTTATGGCTTATCAGAAACTTCACCAGTTGCAACTGCGAATCCACCTGCATCTACTGAATTTAGTGGCACCATTGGTATTCCATTACCGTTAACTGAGGTTGCAATTTTAGATGATGACGGAAAAGAAGTACCTTTGGGTGAACAAGGGGAAATCTCAATTCGTGGTCCTCAAGTAATGAAAGGCTATTGGAATCGTCCAGATGAGACTGCTAAAGTCATGACAGCAGATGGTTTCTTCCGTACCGGTGATATTGGTGTAATGGACAGCCGTGGATACGTCAAAATTGTAGACCGTAAAAAAGATATGATTTTGGTTTCTGGCTTTAACGTTTACCCAAGTGAAATTGAAGAAGTGATTGCTAAACATCCAAAAGTATTAGAAGTTGCTGCAATTGGTGTTCCAGATGAAAAATCAGGTGAAGTGCCAAAACTCTTTATTGTGAAGAAAGATCCAAGCTTAACCACAGAAGAGGTTTTGAACTTTGCTAAAGAAAACTTAACAGGCTATAAACGCCCTCGTTATGTTGAGTTTATGGATGAATTACCAAAATCAAATGTAGGCAAAATTTTACGTAAAGATTTACGTAAGCCTGCGTAATGATGAATAAAAAAGCGCCGTAAGGCGCTTTTTTTATTTTAATGGTTTTTCATAAACCAACGATCTACATAAGGGCGACCAATTCCGACCATACCGACAAAAACTAACATGGTACCGAGTTGTAGACGTAAGTGAGTTACATCAAGTTGACCATAACTGAGGTAATTATCTACAAGACAATATATGGTAATCACAATGAGCCAGTGCCACAAAGGAAGTCTTTTTACACCCACAGCAATAAAGGTCACTGTTAAGATCACGAAGGTACCTAGTGTAGATTGCCAATTAAAATTCGCACAAATTACACTCAATAAAAAAGCGACGATCGGTAATACAATTTTGAATATACGATCTACCTGAAGCTGGTTCTTCTTTTGCTTTTCTAAGACCTCGAACAATTCTTTTTGATCAGGTTGTTGCATACATAGCCCTATAAATCAGTGATGACATGCGGTTGCATAAAATTTCAGGTAAAAACGATGAGTTATGATAGCATGATCAACAGTATTTTCAGTGATGGATGGCACTATGCACGGCATCAGCAGCATTATCTATATTATTTTAGTGGCATGTTTGCTGCCATACGCATTTACCGTGATTGCAAAATTTACCGGTGGTTTTCAGCCCGTCGATAATCAGAACCCAAGAGACTTTCTTGCTAATACAAAGGGTATCGCTGCTCGGGCAAATGCAGTACAACAAAACAGTTTTGAAAGTTTACCTTTATTTTTAACAGCTATTTTGATGGCTGAATATATGGTGGTTCCTGAATACTTTATTTTAAGATTGGGCTGGGCCTATATTATTTTACGCGTGATTTATGGCATTTGTTACTTAAGTAATTGGGCTACTTTACGCTCTATCGTCTGGTTTTTATCATTGTTATGCCCAATATTCTTGTTGATCGTAACAATTAAGTTGACTTGAGTGTCATTCTGTCGCCATTCATATCAACTTTCGCGTGTGCGCATTGTATAATCGGCATCATTTTGATGATATCCACGTTATAATCGAGTGGATTTTACATCTGACTTCATAACGAAAGAGTATTGATATGAGTTACAGCAATATCCCAGCAGGTAAAGATGCACCAAATGACATCTATGTCATCATTGAAATTCCTGCAAATGCAGCGCCAATTAAATATGAAATTGACAAAGATTCTGATGCATTGTTTGTAGACCGTTTTATGGGTACAGCAATGTTCTATCCAGCAAACTACGGTTATGTACCAAATACTTTGTCTGAAGACGGTGACCCATTAGACGTACTTGTTGTAACTCCACATCCTGTTGCTGCCGGTTCTGTAATTCGTTGCCGCCCAGTTGGTAAATTAAACATGGAAGATGACGGTGGTATCGACGCGAAATTAATCGCTGTTCCACACGAAAAATTATCTCCGCTTTACAAAGACGTTCAGGAATATACAGATCTTCCTCCATTGTTGATTAGCCAAGTTGAGCATTTCTTCAGCCACTACAAAGATTTAGAACCTGGAAAATGGGTTAAAATCAGTGGTTGGGAAGGTGCTGATGTTGCTAAAGCGGAAGTATTGAAAGCAATCGAAGCTGCTAAAAAATAATATTTGATGATATGAGCCTAGAGTGTCGCAATTGATATTCTGGGCTTAATAAAAAACCTACATGTGTGACCAGAGGTAGGTTTTTTATACTTGATAGATTTGTGAATTAGAATAATTTCACAGGAATATCTAAGAAAATACGCCATTCATTGGTATCACCGATGTAGGCATTCGTTTGATAAGCATTGCTTGCACGGTAGTATGAGTTACGAATACGAAGGCTTGCATCTTTAGCGAAACCACTTTGAACTGTGTATTTCACTTGGTTAAAGAATTCGCGTTCTTCAGCATCATCAGTTAAACCTTTAACTTTGATGTCCCAACCGTATACAAATGCAGTTGTCCAGTTTAAGCCAGGTAATACGCCTAACTTACCAAAATCGAGGCTATATTGGATTTGTGCTGATTTTTCATCATTACCGATGAAATCAGACAAATAAGAATTTGGCAGATAAATACTTTGACCGCCGTCAGCATTTTCACCATAGTCATAACCGACATTACCACTGTTTTGTTGGTAAGCCACCATGATGTTATGTGGACCAGTATTATAGGCTGTAGAAATTGCCCAAATATTGTTTTTACGGTTAGATAGGTCATCAGTAGTTTGTGAATAAGTAGAAGCACCTTCATCAAACTTAGTGTGATAACCACTGAAATCGTAAGTTAATGAGCTGTCATTCGCCAATGGTTGTTTATAGTTTACATTGAGGTAATGACGTTTAAGTTTATCTTTACTATCTAAACCATAGTAAGATGCATTTAAATTATCATCAAACTTGTATTTAGCACCCCACACAATTGCACGGTCAAGATGACGGCCATCGGTGTTCACTTGGTCAGAATATTGATCTTTAGTGAATTTACCCGCAATCACTTCTAAATCTTTAATTTCATGGCTGGTTAATAAAGTACCCGTGAAATATTCAGGCACTAAACGTGCTGTATTACTTGCAAGAACTGGTAAGTCGAGTACTTGAGTACCGTAACGTACAGTCGTATTCGAGAAACGTGCTTTTACGCTACCGCCACCACGAGCCCAGTGATCATAAGCATCACCAGAGTTTTCTTTACCGTTTAATGTTTCACGTGGAATCATGTTATTGCCAGCGTTTTTATTTGCGCCGATTTTAAATGAACCGTCACCAACAACACCCACACCGAAACCGACAATACCAGGGGTAAAGCCAGATTCAATATTTACGATTGCTGTTTGAGCAAATGAACTGGTGTCATCTACGCCATTTTTTTTGTCACGGCTGATGTAACCTGTACGGAAGAGAATAGAACCGTTCGCATCTTCAACAAATCCTTTTGCCTCACTTTGCTCGCTTGCCTGAGCTGAGGAAATTATTGCCGCAGAAATGAGAACTGCTAATGTAAGTTTTTGTGCTTTTAGCATATTTAAAGAACCTCATAAAAACGATAAATCCTGTGCCTTGTTATTGTTCAGGGCCTAGGATTTCCATCAATTGTATAAGTAATCTATAAAAAAGATATATTTTTGTTCATTTTATTTTATATATGCTATGCAGGATTTGATTAATGTGGTAGGGGATTTTAACTGAATTTATTTTTAAATTTTTATAGTTAATTTATTGTTTAAAATGAAAAAAGTAATTTATTTTTTAGTTGAATTTTACCATTTTTTCTTATGTGAAAATTTTAAAAATACTTGATTTTTGTGTTCAATTTTTACTCTTTTTTGTTTGATATGTTTACTTTTTAATCTCTTCTTAAGCAATTTTCTTGAGCAATTTTTAGTAATCTCACTCTATATTGATACTTTATAACATTTTTGTATCAAAAAATTGTTTAAAACAGAGAAGAAAGCAACGCCAGAAAACCCTTAGACTCTATCGATCAAATTTAGTGCGATAATTTGCATGAAATTTGTGCAATTTATTTTTCATTTATATTTTCGTGCGGAAAAAGCCCAAAATGGTTCATAAATAAAAATAAGGGTTAAATAAAGAGGCTCTGTACTAATAAATTTATGGAGTTTTTATCTCTTTATATAGAAATGAAATAGAGACTTTACGCCCTACCATTCAATACTACCGGTCTCGGCTTGTTTATTTCCGATAAGGTGTTTTCTCATGTTTTCTTTATATTTTACGCAAACAAAATGTTCATACTTTATTGTTATATATAAAAATAATTATTTAGAAGATTTTTATTTTTCGCGTTGTATAAGTTTTTTAGTCTCTAAATTAATGAAGTGTAGCGATACCAAATATGAACTTGGCACAGCAATTGCTAAAGCTTAAGTAACAAAATTTGTTTAAGTCATATAAATCGTGCGTTCATTGTGGGGGAGATCAAAATGATGAAGTTTGCACTTAAAGCAGTAACATTCGGCGTACTCACGGCAGGTTCAACCATGGTTATGGCTGAAGATGCTCCATCTTTTTACGGAATCACCGCAACTGGTAGTGTGGCTGCTACTACAGATTATCGCTTCCGTGGTATTACGCAGTCTTCAAATAATCCAGCTATTCAAGGTGGCTTCACTTTCTCTCATAAGTCAGGTGCTTATGTTGCGCTTTGGGGGTCAAGCGTAGACTTTAATACACCTGGTGTTTCAACTGAAACTGATATCTCGTTAGGTTATACCAACACCTTAAAACTGTCAGACACACTTGCATCGACTTATGATGTTGGTGTGATCCGTTATGGTTATATTGGCTCTGATTCAAAATTCACTAATCCATACAATGGTGACACTGGTTTTGACTTTACCGAGTTTTACGGAAAATTAACGTTTGCAGATTCTTTATTTAAAGGTGATGCCCTTAGTGTCGGCGTGAATTATTCTAACGATTACTGGGGCCACTCTGACGAGTTCTGGTATTTTAACGTGGGTTATTCGGCACCAATTGCAGACACCGGATTTACTGGACTTGCTTCAGTTGGTTATAACAAGCTTAAAAACAAAGATTCTTTACTGGTAGTTGCAGGTGGACCAGGTGAAGATGATAGCTATATTGATTATAAAGTCGGCGTAAACTATAACATCTTGGGTATTGTTGCTGAGCTAGATGTTGTCGGTACAGATATTAGTACTTCTGGCATGACTGATGCTCAGAAAAAACCTTATGACACAGGTTTAGTGTTTAGTTTAACTAAAACATTCTAAGTTGTGGTTTTAAAAAAGCGGGTCAATAAACCCGCTTTTTTATTAGTTTTCTATTTCAGAAAGTAGTTGTTTTAACTGGTTAAGCTCAATATCCGTGGCTTTGGTCAACGGCTTGCGTGGTGCACCCGCAGCGACACCTTTTAGTTGTAAACCAGCTTTAATCGTTTTAGGCAGACCACCATTTACAATAAAGCGTAGTAGAGGAAGTTGCTGATAAAATGACTTCTGGGCCTGTTCCAGTTCACCATTTTTTACATGTTCAATGAGCTGTTGAGGTCCTTGACCTAACAGATTGGGTGCTGCTGTACACCAACCGCTTGCTCCTGCGCATAAAGCTTCTAAAGCTAGAGGGTTACAGCCGTTATAAAACGGAAGTTCACCTTTTGATAGCTCATAAATTTTATGCATGCGCTGAATATCGCCGCTGCTTTCTTTTACCATCATAATATTTGCAATGTTATTAAACATGCGCACGATTAATTCAGGAGACATATCAACACCACTGGTTGCAGGGTTGTTATACACCATAATAGGTAGAGTAGTTTCTTGGGCAATTGCTTGATAATATTCAAAAATCTCTTGGTCTGTTAGCTTCCAATAAGATACAGGGATCACCATAAGTGCATCTGCACCATAGCTTTGCGCGACTTGGGCTTTTTTGATGGCTTGATTAGTCGTGAGTTCTGAAATCCCAATAATGACAGGTACGCGCTTATTAATGCTTTCAATTGAAGTTTTCGCGACTAAGCACCATTCATCCCATTCAAGATAAGCGCTTTCACCTGTACTGCCTAAAGGTGCAATCGCGTCGCAGCCATTTTCAATAAGCAAATCCAGCATTTGTTTTAGAACAGGAAGATTGATGTTATTGTCATCAGAAAAGGGAGTAACAGGGTAGCCAATAATGCCGTTTAATTTCATGGTCGAGGTCTCTTTTTAAATACAGTCAGAATGTTTTTTCAAAGCTTTACGTGCGTAGTAAGCAAAGTTCACTTTGTTGCGTTTATCAGTAGACACCCAATCATGGGCTTCTGCTGCCAAAGCGTGGGGGATAGGCTGGATTTGTCCAGCAGACATGGCTAAAAGTTGCAGTTGAGCTGCGCGTTCAATTAAAAGAGCCAAGTTACAGGCTTCTTCGATAGTTTTTCCTGTGACCAGTTGACCGTGGTGAGACAACAAAACAGCGCGGTTTTTACCCAGAGCAGAAGAAATCAAAATACCTTCTTCGTTGCCTACAGGAACACCCGGCCAATGGCCTACAAATGAGCAATCTTCGTAAAGTGCGCAGACGTCCATTTGGGAAATCATAAGTGGAATCTGTAGCATCGACAGGGCCGCTACATAGGTAGGATGCGTATGGATAATACAGTTCACCTCTGGGTGTTCTTTATAAATCCATGTGTGGAAACGGTTGGCTGGGTTTGCCATGCCTTCTTGATTGATGGGTTCTAAGTCCTGATTCACCTCAAGCAAGTTTGAAGCAGTAATTTCATCAAAACCTAAACCGAAACGTTGAGTAATAAAGGTTTCTTTATTTTCACTACGGCATGTAATTTGACCCGCTAAACCAGCGTCATGCCCATGATCAAATAAAATACGGCAACTCAGTGCAAGCTTTTGACGGTCTGTTAAATCTAAGTCGCTAATCCACTTTTGCATGTCTTGCTGTGCGTGTTGCATCAAGTCGTGTTTGTTTACAGAAGCAGTCTTCATCTCTTCTCCAGTCCAGTTGACCAAATTAAGTAGGTGAAGGCAGAATAAAAAACAACTGGATGGATCAATACATCCAGTTTTTATAAGTTATATGGTCCAGATGGGGCGAATATGCTAAGACCTTGGCAAATACATTTCCGCATTGATGAAAGAGAAGAAAAAACGGTTTTTCTAAAACTAACTAACTTGATTAGTCAGGAAATTTTGAGTGGCCGTTTAGTACAGGGCACTATGCTGCCGGGGTCTCGCAGCCTGTCAAAAGAATTGGGAATTAATCGAAAAACGGTACAAGCAGTTTATGAAGAATTGGAGGCACAAGGTTGGCTTGTGACTCGGCCTCGAAAAGGCACATTTGTGGCAGATGTTTTACCGGAAAAAAAGCCTCATATAGAGCCAAGAGCTGATCGAAAAGTTAGTAATAAACCAATAATTCAACAAGTTGCTCAGCGGCCCCATAACGATGGTGTGCCAGATCCGAGGCTTATTCCCTATGAATTGTTTTCGAGGGCCTATCGGCACGCACTCATTAAAATTACTCAAAACCAGTATATGGGATATGGTGACCCACGCGGTATGGCTGAACTAAGGCAGGCTTTAAAACAAATGTTATCGATGGAACGTTTCATGAATGTTGCCGAAGATGAGATTTGTATTGTACGTGGTAGCCAGATGGGAATTTTTCTTGCCTCTCGAGCATTACCCAATCGGCAGGGTGTCATCGTCGTTGAGGAATTATATTACCCATCTGCTTTTAAAGCATTCCAGTCAAATGGCTTTCAAGTGGTTTCTGTCAAATTAGATGATCAAGGTATTGTTATTGAAGATCTCGAACGGATTTTAAAAGAACACTCGGTTGCAGCAATTTATACAACCCCACATCATCAGTACCCTACAACCGTTACCATGACAATGAGCCGCCGTCTTCAACTCTTAGAACTTTCAAAAAAATGGGGGTTTTACATTATTGAAGATGACTATGACCACGAATTCCACTATGACAGCCGGCCTATGCCACCCTTAGCAAGTTTGCCTCATTCTGAGTTGGTTATTCATGTAGGTTCATTGTCTAAAGTTTTTGCACCCGGTATTCGGTTAGGTTACATCGTGGCAGCTCCAACTATCATTCAAACCATTACTGAAGATATTTTATTGATTGATCGGCAGGGCAATAATATTACGGAACTCGCTTTAGCCGATTTAATGCAACGAGGGGAAATCAAGCGACACATCCGTAAAATGAAAAAGATTTATCAGTTACGTCGAGACCATGCGTTAGCTGAGTTTCAAAGAGTTTTTGCTGAGAGTATTCAGATACAACCGCCCGCGGGTGGAATGGCTTTGTGGGTAAAATTTCAGAAATCATTTACTCAAAATCAGCTCATAAAGCTAAAAGAACTCAACATTGATACAGAGCAGAAGTTTAAACAGAAAGAATATCCTAATTGTAGTATCCGCTTTGGTTTTGCAGCTTTATCAGAGAAAGAAATCACCTCTCTAATTGAGACCTTAAATGAAGCTCTTAATAAAAGAACAGCGGACTTATAATCCGCTGTTTTATTTTAAGAGTGATTACCTCGATAAGAGAGTGCTTCTGTAAGATGAGGACTTTGAATGACCTCACTTTGGGCCAAATCGGCAATAGTACGAGCAACCCGTAAAACACGATGATAAGCACGAGCAGATAAATTTAAACGTTGCTGAGCCATTTCAATCATTCGCTGTGAAGTACTATCGAGAACGGCATGTTGTTCCAGTTGTTTTGGTGAGAGCGCCTGATTCAAACAATCCTGTCTTTGCATTTGTTGTTCATAAGCATAAATCACACGTTGTCGTACAGTGGTAGAATCTTCTGCAGGTGTTGGGTCTTGCAGTTCTTGAGCTTTTAATGGCGGTACATCAATATGTAAATCGATACGATCGAGTAACGGTCCCGATATACGGTTTTGATAGCGCTTAATGCTTTCTGGAGAACACTGACAACGGCTATCTTGATTAAATGCATACCCACATGGACAAGGATTCATTGCTGCAATGAGCTGAAAGTTCGCAGGATAAGTAATTTGCCGAGCCGCACGTGAAATAATGATTTCTTTTGACTCAAGCGGTTGGCGTAAGACTTCTAGAACCTTTCTGTCAAACTCGGGAAGTTCATCTAAAAATAGAACACCTAAATGAGATAAAGTAATTTCACCTGGTTTAGGGTGTGAACCGCCCCCAACCAGTGCAATTGCTGATGCTGTATGGTGGGGCGCGCGAAATGGACGCTGCCCAAAAGTATGTGGTGTATTTGAAATAGAATAAATACTTGCAACTTCAAGAGTTTCTTGAGTAGAAAGTGGCGGTAAAATGGAAGGCAGGCGTGAGGCCAATAAAGTTTTACCTGTGCCTGGTGGTCCTTTAAAGAGCAGGGAATGTCCCCCAGCGGCAGCAATTTCTAGTGCACGCCGTGGGCGTAGCTGACCTTTAACATCTGCAAGATCAAATTTATAGGGCATTTCATTTGAATGGGCACTTGGCTGTGCGTGAGCTAGCTTTTGTGTGCCTAAAAAGTGCTCGCACACCTCTTTTAAATGATTAACCGGATAACACTCAAGATTAGGTAAATGGCTAATATCTTGGCTATTATCGACTGGTAAAACGATTTTATGCTGAGCTTGCTGGCATGCCATTGCTAAAGTTAAGGCGCCTGACACAGGTCTTACATGACCGTCTAGAGCCAACTCTCCAATAAATTCAAAGTCTTCTGTGCAGTTTTCCGGAAGTTGACCAGAGGCAATTAAGATGCCTAAAGCAATTGGTAAATCTAGCCGTGAACCATCTTTGGGCAAATCTGCAGGAGCAAGGTTAATGGTCAGCCGCTTAGTTGGAAATTGAAATCCACTGTTAATAATAGCTGAGCGAACCCTATCCTTACTTTCCCTAACCGCTGCTTCCGCTAAGCCTACAATAGTTAGAGAGGGTAATCCTTGACTCACATGCACCTCAACCTCAATGAGAGGAGCATGTAATCCTAAAAGTCCCCGAGTATAAATTTTAGAAAAAGACATCTTATTGTTCCATTATGGTGCTTCATTTTTAATCGTTGTAAAGTATAAGTGCGCTACGTTGGTGCTTATTTTTTATTCTTTAAAGCTTCTTCTAATAGACTGACTTGTTTTTGTAGCGCTTCTAAACGTTGATTGGCTAAATGAAGGGCTGTTTTTTGTCTTTCGATTTCTTGTTTAGAGACAAGATCTAATTTCTCGACAGTTTCATTTAATAATGCACGTAAGTTTTTTTCTAAATCTTTTTTAGGCTCGTTAATTTGTTCCAAGATGGCCTGTAATAGAGTTTCTAGCATGAGATATCCAAACTGTTGTATTACCTTATGCTCGCCAGTTTAACACTGCTTGAATCTAGGATATAGGCTTCTTGGCTTTTAGCCATGTCATAACGATAAATTGAAATAAAAACAGGACTGAAAATTCATTTTATTTTTAGTTGCTCATCTACATCTTGATAACTAAATAGGTTATAAAGAAAGCTCATGCAAAAGATTCATATCCTCCAACCTTTGAAATATTGGCATGAAAATTGAACATAAAACCTTACTGGTGAAAAGAAGCCGAAGGAAACAAACATGAAGCTTGTAACTGCAATTGTAAAACCGTTTAAATTGGATGATGTGCGTGAAGCACTCTCTGACATTGGTGTACAAGGGATTACCGTAACTGAAGTTAAAGGTTTTGGTCGTCAAAAAGGACATACAGAACTTTACCGCGGCGCTGAGTATGTGGTTGATTTCTTACCTAAAGTAAAAATCGAAATTGCGATTAGTGATGAAATGGTCGACGCGGTAATTGAGTCAATTACACGTGTGGCAAGCACTGGAAAAATCGGCGACGGTAAGATTTTTGTGACTAATCTGGAACAAGTCATCCGTATCCGTACAGGTGAAACAGGACCAGATGCTGTCTAAATTGGCACAAAGCTTGCTGAGCAATAAATAGCTCGCAAATGAGGTTGGGGGACACGAATGAAAAAAATGCTTATGGCGCTGAGTTTAACCGGCGCACTTTTGGGTGGTACTGCCGCTTGGGCAGAAGAGACTGTAACAACACCAACATCTGAGGTTACAGCAACATCAACGTCTGAAGCTCCTGCAACAATTGCAGCGGCACCAGCAGCTGAGGAAACTCCGGCCGCTCCGACACCGACTGCAAAACTCGATACCGGTGATACATCTTGGATTTTAATTTCAACAGCTTTGGTTCTGTTGATGACAATTCCAGGCTTGGCGTTATTTTACGGTGGTATGGTCCGTAAGAAAAATGTCTTAAGCACTATGATGTTTAGCCTTTCTGCTGCAATTTTAGTAAGTTTGCTCTGGGTGATTGCAGGTTATTCAATCGCGTTCTCTGGCACAGGTGCATACTTTGGTGATTTGTCTAAAGCAATGCTCAATGGTGTCGCTTTTGATGCACTAAGTGGAACAATTCCTGAAAGCCTCTTTGTTATTTTCCAAATGACTTTCGCCATCATTACTGTCGCAATTTTGAGTGGCTCGATTGCTGACCGTATGAAATATTCAGCTTTCATGGCATTCATTGCAATTTGGGTACTTGTGGTTTATGCGCCAATTACTCACTGGGTGTGGGCGGCAGATGGCTGGTTATTTAAAGCAGGTGCATTAGATTTCGCTGGCGGTACGGTTGTACATATTAACTCCGGTGTTGCAGGCCTAGTTGCTGCTTATATGCTTGGTAAACGTATTGGTCTTGGCCGTGAATCTATGGCGCCACATAACTTAACTTTAACTGTAATCGGTGCAAGTTTACTTTGGGTGGGTTGGTTCGGCTTTAACGGTGGTAGTGCTTTAGGTGCTGGTGCCCGTGCAAGTATGGCAATTTTAGTGACTCAAGTTGCTGCCGCTGCTGCTGCGTTCTCTTGGTTGGTAGTAGAACGTATGATCCGTGGTAAAGCTTCTGTATTGGGCGGTGCGTCTGGAGCTGTTGCTGGTTTAGTTGTGATTACACCTGCAGCTGGTTTTGTTGGTGTAGGCGGAGCTTTAGTAATGGGCCTTATTGGTGGCGTAGTCTGCTTCTGGGGTATTACGGCACTTAAACGTTTACTTAAAGCCGATGATGCTTTGGATGCATTTGGCTTACACGCTGTAGGTGGTATTGTCGGTGCGATTTTAACTGGCGTATTTTATAGTGATGAAATCATTAAGGCAGCCAACGTAGCATTAGCACCAACATTCGCTGGTCAGTTGTGGGTACAAGTCGAAGGTGTGCTTGCGACAATGGTTTACAGTGGTATCGCAACTTTCATTATTCTTAAAGTGATTGACCTTATCATTGGACTTCGTGTTAATTCCGATGATGAACGTATGGGTCTGGATTTAAGCCAACATGGCGAACGTATTGAATAATCACTAATAATTCTTATATCAAAAACAGTCTTGTGCTGTGATCAAAGCGATGCTTTGATCTCGGACAGGACTGTTTTTTTGTCTCATAGAATGTTGGTTCTGTAAGTGTAGAAATTTTGCTACACTAGGTCAAAGTAATTGACCCTATTAAGTCCGCTATGCATTGTCCATTTTGCAACGCCGCAGATAGTAAAGTCATCGATTCGCGTCTAGCCGCAGAAGGCTGTCAGATTCGTCGACGTCGTGAGTGTGTAAGTTGCGGTGAACGTTTTACCACTTTTGAAAGCTATGAAGTGGTGATGCCCCGTGTGATCAAATCGAATGGAAAAAATGAACCGTTCGATGAGGCGAAGCTACGTCGTTCGCTTATGCATGCCTTACAAAAACGTCCAGTGACACAAGAGCAGATCGAGACGGTTCTAAGCGATATTCAGTTGCAAATTCGCCGTTTGGGTGAGCGTGATGTGAAATCCAGAACGATTGGTGAGATTGTCATGCAATCTTTATTTGCACTTGACCACGTTGCCTATGTTCGTTTTGCTTCGGTTTATCAAGACTTTCAGGATGTTGAAGCGTTTCGCCGCCAAATTGAGCAAATGCAACAACGTGAACACTAATCATTTGAGATTTTTATGTCTGAGTTAAAACAAGATCAATACTGGATGCAGCAAGCCATTGAACTTGCCAAACGAGGACTCTATTCGACAAAACCTAATCCGAATGTGGGTTGTGTGATTGTCAAAGATGATCAGGTGATTGGTGAAGGTTTTCACCCTAAAGCTGGTCAGCCCCATGCGGAAGTTTTTGCATTACGTCAGGCAGGCGAACAGGCACAAGGCGCAACTGCTTATGTGACGCTTGAGCCGTGTGCTCATTATGGACGAACCCCTCCGTGTGCTGAGGCGCTGGTTAAGGCGCAAGTTAAAAAAGTGGTAGTGGCATGTCCCGACCCAAACCCGCTTGTTGCGGGGAAGGGTGTTCAGATTTTGGAAAATGCCGGTATTGAAGTAGAAATCGGTATTTGTGAAGATTTGGCAGCTCAACTTAATCAAGGCTTTTTAAAAGCGATGTCTACCGGCATGCCATATGTACGATTAAAAGTTGCTTCTAGTCTTGATGGACGTACTGCGATGGCATCTGGTGAGTCGAAGTGGATTACAGGTTCTGCGGCCCGTCAAGACGTACAACATTGGCGTGCGATTTCAGGCGCTGTGATTACAGGTATTGAAACTGTAATTGCCGATGACTGCCAACTTAATGTACGTTCACTTCATAATATTGATATCGAAACGGTTGCTCAGCCAAAACGAGTAATTCTAGATCGGAGAGGACGTTTACCGCTCACCGCTAAAATATTAGAAAATCCTGAAACTGTCATGGTGATGGGGCCATATCGTCAGGAACTCGCTGACTTAGGCGTGATACAATTAGAAATTCAGCCTTTAAAAACGTTATTACAGACCTTATCTAAGCAATACCAAATTTATGATGTGCTGATCGAGGCTGGCGCGACATTATCAAGTGCCTTTTTGCAAGAAGGCTTGATTGATGAAATGATCAGTTATGTGGCTCCAACTTTATTGGGGCAAAGTGCTAGAGCCATGTTCAATGCAGATTTTGAATATATGGCACAGCAACTTCGTTTTAAACTTCTTGATGTAACACAACTTGATCAAGATATACGCTTAAGGTTAATCCCTACGCAAGAGAAAGTATGAATTCAGAGCCTTCGGTATACCACAAACGTCGTCATGCAGCCCGCACGACAGACGAATATCTTTTCCATCAGCTTGTCCCGTATTTGGGCAACAAGCGCCGATTGCTCCACTTGATTTTAGAAGCTCTGGAAATCACAGGGACGCTGAATAGCAAGAAAAAGAACCCCCCGATTTTTGCTGACTTTTTTGCAGGCAGTGGAGTGGTTTCTCGTTTAGCACGTCAAAATGGTTACCGTGTGATTGCAAATGACTGGGAACCTTATAGTCATGCTTTAAATCATGCAATTTTAGCGTGTGTCGATGCACCTGCTTTTAAAGAGTTGGGTGGCTATCAGAAAGCGATTGATTATTTAAACCGCTTACCCGAGGTTAAAGGCTGGGTAACACATAACCTTTGCCCTCGTAATGATGATGTCTATGATCCATCTCGTGATCGTTTATTCTTTAAACGTCGCAATGGTATGCGTATCGATGCGATTCGCCAGCAAATTGCAACATGGCAAGCGCAGGGTGCAATTAATGATGTAGAAATGAGTGCTTTGCTTGCGCCATTACTCTATTCAGCAAGTTTTGTGAGTAATACCAGTGGTGTATTTAAAAGCTTCCACCAAGGGTGGGGCGGACGTACACAAACAGCATTAGAGCGTATCGAATCACTACTTTGGTTAACTCCTAGCCGTTTCTGTGAGATTGGCGACCGTAAACGCCCCGCTGCTGAAATGTGGTGTGTAGATGCTCAGCATCTAGCAAATCAGATGAGCGGTTTTGAAGTAGATGTAGCCTATCTTGACCCACCTTATAATCAGCATGCTTACAGTAGTAACTATCACGTTTTAAATGCGTTGACGTTATGGGATCAAGTCGATTTACCACCGCCAGATACGAAAGGCTATAAGAGTGGTATTGACCGTGCATGGCGTAAAGAACGTCCAAGCCCATACAACTCTTCTAAACATGCAAAAGATGCGTATGAAAAATTACTTTCAACTATCAACGCACGTTATATTCTGACCAGTTATTCGACCGATGGTAACATTGAGCCGAAAGATTTACTGATGGCCAATCTGGAACGTGGAAAAGTGACTTTACTTACTCAAGATGTTCCACGTTATCGCGTAAGTAAACAACGTCAGTCAGAGCGTGCACGTGTGCTTGAGTTTATTGTAATTACCGATACTCATGCCAAACCAGGGCCACCGTTACGTCAATTGTTAGGCCAGCTTTACCACTTTGCCGAGCTAGGTGGTGTAGATACATCAGGCAATAGTACACAGCTCGCACTTTGGTAAGCGCTGCAATTTAAGCAGTGTAAAAGATTTGGAGATTGAGCCATGTTTACAGGCATTATTGAAAGTTTAGGTAAAGTAGAAAGCCTGCAAAGTGTAGGTGGGGATGTGCGTTTACGTATTCAAACCGATTTGGATATGTCTGACGTACATTTGGGTGACTCAATTGCAACTAACGGGATTTGCCTCACTGTGATTGAGTGGGGTGATAACTGGTATGCGGCTGATGTATCTCGTGAAAGTTTAAACCGTACGACTTTGGGTAACTGGAAAGTTGGTCAACGTGTCAATGTGGAAAAGGCAATGTTACCGACCACACGCTTTGGTGGGCACATTGTAAGTGGTCACGTTGATGGTGTAGGTGAAATTACCCTAGTACGTGAAGATGCTCGCTCAATTTATTTTGAAGTGACTGCGCCTGTAGAACTTGCTAAATATCTGGCAGAGAAGGGTTCAGTAACTGTAGATGGTATTAGCTTAACGATTAATCATTTACGCGGTAATATTTTAAGTTTAAACCTAATCCCACACACAGCAGAGCGTACTAATATTGGAACGTGGCAAGTGGGTAGCAAGGTCAACCTTGAAGTTGATGTTTTAGCACGTTATATCGAACGCTTATTACTAGGTGATAAAGCTGCTGAACAGAAAACCGAATCAAATATTAGTATGGCTTTCTTAGCTGAAAATGGTTTTTTAAAATAAACTTTTAAATTGCCAAAATGAAAAACCGGACATACGTTCCGGTTTTTTTTATTTTAAAAATTAATGCTTGGTGAGAGTAACTGAGTGTGTGCCGACCCAAGGTTTATTATGCTGAGTGCGAGTAATTGAAAATTCGCCTTTTTCCGATGCTCGTGTGAGTAAGATTGAAAGCGAATTAAAGTCGTTATGACTCATATAAAGTTCTTGTGCTGAGAAGGTCCATTGCTCGCCTTGATTAAGTTGCTCAATTTGCGTTGAAATCTGATGCGGAATGTCCATTTCTTACCCTCATTAATTTTCATAAATAATCATGACTTATTCTTATAATTGCTTGAACCATAAGAATATTATGCATGACCATTTTGTGACAATTAAATGTCATTTTTATGACAGGAAGAATATTAAAACTTTACTTTTCTATTTTTTCATCAGAAAAGTTAGAATTCTTTAAAATATATTCAATTTCTTCTTGAGCCGCAGCATGCAGTTTGGCGCGGAAAACTGTTACTGCCTGTTCAATTAAGCTTTCAGCTTCAAGTTCTAGGCGAACGCGTACACTTTCAAGCTCAGATAAGATCTGATCGTCAGTAATGCTAAGTTTTGCACCAGAAGAATAATCAATCGCTGGCGTTTCAGGGTTTTTCTGATAACGTGCAGTATGTTCAGCAACTTCTTGTTCTAAATGACTGCGTAAAGCCTGCAAAGCTTCCGTTTGTTCACTAAATTTACGAACTTCATCAGCTTGTAATTCAGCAGCATAAGCTGCTTCCTTTGCGCGCTTATCTGCAAGAGCTTTTTCTAAAGCAAGTTGGCGACGAATTCGCGCTTGCTCGATTAACTCTGCCTTTAAGTCAGCATATGCCTTTTCAATATTTTGTTGTGATTCTAATTGCGCTTTTTCGTCATTTAAAACCCACAGTTGAATAGGGGTCTGAGGCTCTAATAAATCACAAATACGAGCCAAATCCTGTTGATAAGCATGACGGACAGCTTCAGGCGCATTTAACCATCTTTTTTTAAAATCTTGCCCGACATTTAATGCCACCACAGTTCTCCTTTGCTCAACAGTATTTACATTTTAGCGCGTTATAATTTAAAGGTTCGAGGTTCTATACCTAAACGACGATACATTTTAAATTTTTCTCGGCCAATTTGCTTGGCTGCTTCATTATTTTCAACAATTTCTATAATGTGGCTAAAATGATTCACTTGTTCAAGTGCATGATTGTTAAAATTAAATACCAGCCAACCTTGTTCAGAAGGTTGTTTAGCCGAAATACATACTGCTGCATCTACCTGATCAACGCCATGGGCAATAAAGCTGGTCGGATCAAAGCTCCACAATTTTTCATCAAGTGTTTGTTGTAACTGCACATCTGGGCAATACCACCAGATTTGTGAATGCTTCAGTAAAATTTTTCGACATAAACGGCAAGCACTATCGACTTGCCGTTCTTCACTGGTCTCAAACAGATAAAAGCTAACTTTAGCCATTCGTACTTACACGGTTAGCCAAGAATTGCATAAGTAGCGGTACTGGACGACCAGTTGCGCCTTTTGCTGAGCCTGATAACCATGCTGTTCCGGCAACATCCAAATGAGCCCAGCGATAGTCACGAGTAAAACGCCCAAGGAAGCAGGCTGCTGTAATTGCGCCGCCATGTGGTCCACCAATGTTAGCGATGTCTGCAAAAGGAGAGTCCAATAGTTCTTGATAATCATCAATCACTGGCATGCGCCATACACGGTCAAATGACTGCTCACCAGCTTGTTGGAGTTCAGCTGCCAAAGTATCGTCCGGAGAGAATAAACCACTCAGTACTTTACCTAACGCAACTACGCAAGCACCAGTTAATGTTGCGATATCAATCACAACTGCCGGATTGAAACGTTTGATATACGTTAAGGTGTCGCAAAGGACCAAACGGCCTTCAGCGTCAGTGTTTAAAATTTCAACGGTCTGCCCACTCATGGTTGTTACAATGTCGCCTGGGCGAGTTGCTTTACCTGAAGGCATATTTTCCGCAGCTGCAATCGCACCCACAACATGGATTGGAAGACGTGCCTCACATAAAGCACGGATTGTGCCGAGTACAGAAGCTGCACCACACATATCAAACTTCATTTCATCCATGCCAAGCCCTGGTTTTAAAGAAATACCGCCTGTATCAAAAGTTACGCCTTTACCGACAAGTACGACAGGAGCTTGTTCAAGCTGTGCTTGGTATTCAAGAGTCACAATACGGCCCGGACGCTCAGACCCTTTGCTGACTGCAAGAAATGCATACATGCCTAAATCAGCCATTTGTTGCTCATTTAAGACAGTGACTTTAAGTAAGTCTGGGAATTCTGCAGCTAAAGCTAACGCCTGTTCTGCCAGATATTCAGGGAAACAGATATTACCTGGTCGGTTTCCTAAGTCACGAGCATAAGACTGACCAGATTGTACGGCATGTACTAAAGCGAGTTGATTTTCATCAAGGCTGGTTTGTGAGCTAATTAAATCAACTTGTTGTAACACAAATTCATTTTTTTTCGATTTAAACTCATCATAACCATAAGCTGCTTGAGTTAAGCTTAATGCAAATAAATAATGGTATTCGACAGGTAACGCAGCAATATCAATTGCGATATGCTTAAATTTATTTTGTGCTGACTTGATAATGGTTTGCGCCAATTTTGCTAACTTAGCTGCTTGAAGTTCAGCTGCTTTTCCTAAACCAAGTAATTGGCTATGGGGCTGAGTGCTAAGTTGACCAAATAATGGCAACGTTTCATTGAAGTTGGCTTTAAATTGAGTTGCTGTAAGAATACTTTCTAGATTATTGATTTGATATGTATTGAGATTGCTTTGTAGCTGTTCTGAATCAACTAAAATCCACAAAGATTCATTAGATGTTTGTTCAGGAAAAGTTGTATAAGTTGTAAATTTCATGGCTGCCGTGATTGCCTATAGAAAGTTATGTTGGATTAAAACATTGAAACACTTTCAAGCATAGCGTTGCAATGTGCGGTTTTATATTTTTAACATTCGGGTAAACTAGCGTTCGTCCCGATTAGCCTTTTGGAAGTATTAATTTGATTATTCGGCGTTATCTCGTCAAGCAAGTTGTCTCTACCTCATTGGTGGTCATTGCATTATTGACCTTAATCATGATGGGTGGTCGTCTGATCAAATACTTTGGTGTGGCGGCACAGGGGCGGCTAGATGCCAGTATCTTGTTTAGCATCATTGGATATCGTTTACCTGAATTTCTAACCCTCATTTTACCACTTGGGTTTTTTATTGGTTTAATGTTGGTGTTTGGTCGTTTATATGTTGACCATGAAATGGCCGTATTGAATGGTAGTGGGGTAAGTCGTCATCAGTTAGCGCGCTTACTTATTCCAATGACACTGGTTTACATGGTGTGTCAGTCCGTACTTATGCTTTGGATGACGCCATGGGGACTTCGTGAATTCGAAAAATTAACTACAACCCAAGCAGTGCGTACAGGGTTTGACTTGGTGCGACCAAGAGAGTTTATTTCTTCTGGACCTTATACGATTTATGCAGGTTCATTGTCAGAAGACCGAAAGAATTTGAAGGATATTTTCTTTTATCAGCGCGCTGCTAAAGAAGATAAGCCAGATGTTATGATTTTGGCAAAAGAAGCGACTCGTGTAGAAGTTGCAAATGACACCGCCAATGTCGTTGATCTAGTACAAGGTCGTCGCTATGAAATCTTCCCGGGACAACCAAAATATACACAAGCAGAGTTTCAGTCTTATCGTCTACGTTTAGAAAATGACAAAGATGTTAAGTTTGAGAGTGGCGATGTAGAAGCACTATCAACAACAAAACTATTTTCTAAAGCAAATGATCCGGTCGTAAGAAGTGAGTTGGGCTGGCGCTTATTTGGTCCGTTTACCATTATTATTGCCTTGATGCTATCTGTGGCATTGTCGGAAGTAAGCCCACGACAAGGTCGTTATTATCGTCTTATTCCATCTATCTTTATTTTCGCGAGTTTGATCGTACTCATGATTGCAATTAAAACTCGTATAAGTAAAGGAGAACTGGATATTTGGGCTTATCCAGTGGCTTTATTGGTTTATGCAATCGCAGCTGCCTTATTTTCACGTAAGCAGAAATTAGGGCCGAAAATCAAGAAACAGATTAAGCGAGTGAAATTATAATGTTAGCACGTCGAATAGTCGCCAAATATGTGACGAAAACCACTGCGCTCGCAATGTTTGGTACCACCATTGTTTTGTCTGTTTTGCAAATCCTGTTTACTTATCTGGGTGAATTAGGTGAGCTAAAACCTGACTATAATGCATGGCAAGCTTTTATCTATGTGTTATGGGGTGCCCCTCGCTATCTATATGAAATTTTACCTATCTCGGCCTTAATTGGCGCTGTGATTGGGTTAGGCGCTTTAGCATCCAATAGTGAGCTGATCGTGATGCGTTCGGTCGGGATTAGCTTATGGCGTATTGTAGGTTGGGTTATGCGCTCAGCTTTGCTACTTATTGTTTTGTCTTTTGCTCTAAGTGAGTGGGTTGTTCCCTATACAAATGAGAAAGCCCAAAGTGTTAAAAGCCATCGATCAGTTGCTGCTTTAGGTGAAGTGAAAGGCTATTGGTCACGAGAAGGGCAACGTTTTATTTATATTGATTATGCGAACTCACAAGGAAATTTAAGAGATATTCAGGTCGTAGACTTTAACAAAGACTACCATTTACAGTCTTTAATTAATGCAGAGCAAGGAAAGTTTATCCAGGATGGTCAATGGACTTTACAAAAAGCCAGCCAGATGGACATTCTTACAGATGGTAATTCGATACTAAATAATCATGATCAGCAGTCTTTAGGTTTGGCTCTACAGCCTAAATATGTACACATGGTGACTTTAGACCCTGAGGACTTGTCTCCAAGTCAGCTGATTAGTTTTATGCGCTATATGGACGAATATAGCCAAGTACCGAAAACTTACCAATTAGCTTTTTGGCAAAAAGTCGCTTCTCCATTTTCACTCATTACTCTTGTATTAGTGGCTTGTTCTTTTATTTTTGGTCCACTACGTCAACAGTCGATGGGTTTCCGTTTGGTGATCGCACTCTTCATTGGTTTAGGCTTTTATTATTTACAAGACTTCTTGGGCTACGCAAGTTTGGTATACGCGCCTTCACCAGCTTGGTTTGTACTCATGCCTATTATTTTAATGTTTGGTGCCGGAAGTTATTTGCTTTATCGGGCCCGTTAAATTGAAAGTATATGAATGGCTTTCTCAATGAGGAGCATTGGGGAAAGCCATAGGAAAAAATAGAGTCTTCACCGAAAATTCGGTAAGATATTGCGATGAAATTGTAGACAAAAGAGAAATTGATTATGACGGATGCAACTGCTGGCAAGATCCCTCACGTTCTGGTCATTATGGATGGTGTTGGACACCGTGAAGCGATTGAAGATAATGCTTTTCTTGCAGCAAAAACCCCGAATTTAACTGCAATGAAAGCAAAGCATCCAAATAGTCTCATTTCTGGTTCTGGTGAAGATGTTGGTTTACCTGATGGACAAATGGGTAACTCTGAAGTTGGTCACATGAACCTTGGCGCTGGCCGAGTGTTATACCAAGACTTCACACGTATTACTAAAGATATTCGTACTGGTGCTTTTTTTGAGCACGAAGTATTGGTTGATGCCGTAGAAAAAGCAAAAGCAGCGGGTGGCTCAGTTCATATTATGGGCCTACTCTCTGAAGGCGGTGTTCACTCACATGAAGATCATATTGTGGCGATGTGTGAACTTGCCTTAAAAGGCGGTGCGAAAGTTTACTTACATGCATTCCTTGATGGTCGTGATACTCCTCCACGTAGTGCTCAATCTTCATTAGAAAAATTAGACGCCTTATTCGCTCAATATGAAGGCAAGGGCCGTATTGCAACCATGATTGGTCGCTATTTTGCAATGGATCGTGATAACCGTTGGGATCGTGTTGAGCAGGCTTACCGTTTATTAACGGAAGGTGAAGCTGTTCGTACTGCAACTACTGCGGTTGAAGGCTTAGAGCTTGCATATGCTGCAAATGAAAATGATGAGTTTGTAAAAGCAACCCGTATTGGTGAGATCGCTAAAGTTCAAGATGGCGATAGCGTTGTATTTATGAATTTCCGTGCTGACCGTGCCCGTGAAATTACGCGTGCGTTTGTTGAAAAAGATTTTGCAGGTTTTGAGCGTAAAGTTGTACCGAACCTTTCTAAATTTGTCATGTTGACGCGTTATCAGGCAAGTATTGATGCACCTGTGGCATATATGCCTGAAGAGTTAAAGAACTCGCTTGGTGAATATTTATCTTCTTTAGGTAAAACGCAATTACGTATTGCTGAAACTGAGAAATATGCCCATGTGACTTTCTTCTTTAGTGGTGGTCGTGAAGACGAATATCCAGGTGAAAAGCGTATTTTAATTCCATCACCAAACGTTGCGACATATGACTTAAAGCCTGAAATGAGTGCTTATGAAGTAACTGATGAGCTAGTCAAAGCAATTAACTCGGGTGAGTACGACTTACTTGTTGTGAACTATGCCAATGGTGATATGGTCGGTCATACAGGCGTATTTGATGCTGCAGTTAAAGCCGTTGAAGCAGTTGATACATGTTTAGGTCGTGTATACGAAGCTGTAATGGCGAAAAAAGGCCATATGCTTATTACGGCTGACCACGGTAATGTTGAACAAATGCAAGATTATGAAAGTGGTCAGGTTCATACTCAGCATACAACAGAGCTTGTGCCTTTTATTTATGTGGGGCCAACCCAAGCAACGATTGCAGAAGGTGGCGTGCTTGCTGATGTTGCACCGACCATTCTGAACTTAATGCAGATTCCTGTGCCTGCTGAAATGCAAGGCCGTAATCTCATTACATTGTCTGCTTAAGCGATAGGTGACTAAATGCTGCAACACAATATATATAAAGCTTTTTTTGTTAGCGTATTGATGTGTTGCAGCCAGCTTGCTCTTGCAGCCCCTGTTGTAAAAGAAAAATTATCGCCTCTGCATGCTGATGCCCCAGAGTCAGAAGAAAGTTATGCAGAAGTACCTATTGAGTCTATTCAACAGTTTGTACAAATATATGGAATCGTCCGTGATAACTATGTCGATGAAAAATCGGACGATGCTTTATTTTTACAGGCAATTAAAGGTTTAGTCAGTGGTCTAGACCGTTACTCCCGCTATTTGTCAGCTGAAGAATACCGTCAACTCATTCAATATACTGAAGGGGATCTTGCTTCAGTTGATTTTGTACTAAGCCCCGAATCACATGTTCATAAATGGATGATTCGTGACCTTAAGACGGGTTCTGACTCATATAAACTAGGCTTAAGAAATGGCCAAACTATTTTAAAGATTGATAATCAGGAACTTAAAAATCTGACACATGATCAGGTGCTAGGTTTGCTTTATGGATCGATAGGCTCGACGCTTCAAGTACAAACAGAAGAGTCAAATAGTCCAATTAGTTTAGTCCGTAATAAAAAGATTGAAACCGATATTGAGCCTGTGATGTTGCACAATCAGGTGTTGGTATTAAAAATTAGAGTATTTCAACAAGATACCGCCAATGAGATTAAGCGTTTAATTGAAGAAAATAGTTCTTCGCGTTTAAAAGCGGTGTTAATTGATTTAAGAAATAACCCAGGCGGCTTGTTATCTGCTGCTGTTGAGTCAGCCGATTTATTTTTAAATCATGGCATTATTGTCTCTACAAAAAGTCGTTCAGAAGGCAACCAGCAATTTCAGGCTTTACCGGGTAACGATTTCCAAAATATAAAAGTTGGTATTTTAATTAATCACCGATCTGCCTCGGCAGCAGAAGTTTTTACTGCTGCAATGAAAGAGCATCAGCGTGCTTGGGTCATGGGTGAAAAAAGTTATGGAAAGGGTGTTGTGCAAAAGCTTTTCCCTCTACCAAGTGGGGCAGCGCTACAAATGACAGTCTCACATTACTACACACCAAATGGTAATATGATTGAGGGGCAAGGTATTCAGCCTAACCAGACTTATCCCTTACCCCCAGAAATGAAAGAAGAAGTTTATCTAGATCGTGTTGCCGATCTCCTTTTAAAAAGAAAGTAAATTTTATACTTCCTGTTCTGTCTCCGTATCTAAGCCAAATTTTTTCAGACGATAGCGTAAAGAGCGGAAAGTCATTCCTAATTTTTTAGCTGCTAAGGTACGATTCCAATGAGTCATATTGAGTGCATTGAGTAAAATATCTTTTTCAATATTTTCTAAATAACGTTCTAAGCCTTCACTTGGTAATTTTTTTACGACTTGAGGAGCTGCCACAGTGGTTTGTATGCTTTGAGCAGCCGAAGCAAAAGGATTAGAAATATTTGCTCTTAGTGGAGCAGGATGTAAATGAGATACATCTATAGTGGTATCTTCACTTAAGGTAATTGCGCGCTCAATCATATTTCTTAATTCACGAACATTACCCGGAAAGTGTTGCTGTAGCAGATAAGTTTTGGCCGCTTCTGTTAATTGTTTAGGTGGTGTTTCCCACTCTATACAAATTTTCTGAATAAAGTGATTGGCCAGTAAAAGGACATCTTCGCCACGTTCACGTAGAGGTGGCAATATGAGGTCCATAACGTGAATACGGAAGAATAAATCTTGACGGAATTTACCTTGTCTAACCAATAAATCTAAGTCTTGATGACTTGCACTAATCACACGGAAATCAACATCGATTTCCTGATCTGAACCGACGGGTCGGATCTTTTTTTCCTGTACTGCACGGAGCAGTTTGACCTGCATACTTAAAGGTAATTCGGCAATTTCATCTAAAAATAAACTGCCACCGTGTGCCGATAAAATGAGACCTTGCTTATCTTGAGTTGCTCCGGTAAAGCTCCCTTTTTTATGCCCAAACAACTCACTTTCCATCAGTTCGGTTGGAATAGCACCGCAATTAATCGCAATAAAAGGGCCTTCACTACGGTTACTCAGCCGATGAACCAGATTGGCAACTACTTCTTTACCTGTTCCAGACTCACCGGTAACAAATACCGGTGCTTGTGAGCGCGCAATTTTTTTAATTGCAATACGTAGCTGCTGGATGGGTAGAGAACGGCCGATTAATAATTTATTTTCTAACGCATTCTCGGCAGCATCATGCTCTACTTTTTGCCGATTCAAGGCTTTTTGTAATAATTGATCTAGATGTACTTGGTTGACCGGTTTGCTTACAAAATCAAAAGCGCCTGCTTTTAATGCTGCAATTGCAATATCCATATTGCCGTAGGCAGTTAAAACGGCAATGGGAGTATTAGTATAATTTTGAGAGACATGTTTAACTAAATCTATCCCGCTCCCATCGGGTAGGTTTAAGTCGGTTAAACATGCGTCGTAATGAAACTGAGTGAAGAGTTGTTTGGCCTGTTCAACCCGATAAGCAAGATGTGTTTTAATCCCCATTCGTGCAAGTGTCATTTGCATTAAAAGGCACAAATCTTCTTCATCGTCTACAAGCAAAACCAGTGGTTGCTGTTCTGCCATTTCCCCAAAAACCTAATAAAAAAATCAATATATTATTGGGCATTCTATTCTGAAGCATGCCCCTTGTTTTTGCTCTACATAGGTGAGCTTTGCATGGTTCGCCTCACAAAAACTATGAGACAAATATAATCCTAAACCAGTTCCATTAATTTCGGTACTAAAAAATGGTTTAAATAATTGAGATATATCACGTTTTGAAACACCTTCACCGTAATCGATCACATCAATATAAATTTTATTTGTCTGTGAATGGATGTTGACCGTAATGTACGGTGAGTCGGGGGCATTATGCCGTAAAGCATTTCTCACCAGATTAATCATGACTTGTCTTAATTGTTTTTCATCAAATAAAAATTTTAAAGAACTATCCGAAATTTTAAGTTGAATTGAATGTTTAACGTCAAATAAATCTTCTTCGAGCAATGTATCTATGAAGTGTTTTACATCGATCTGGATAGGATGTGTTCTTTCGCTACGAGCAAGCCCTAAAGTATCTTGAACAATACTATCAATGCGTTTGGTTTGTTTGCCAATCATATGACGCAAAGTATTTTGTTGTTCTGGATCGCTATCTTTCAGTAACTCATTTGCTTGTACGATTGCAGCGAGAGGATTGCGGATCTCATGTGCAATACTTGCTGAGAGTTGCCCTAGCGCAGCAAGCTTAAGCTGTTGTGCTTGCTGATTAATTTGTTGGGCATCTTGTAAAATGAGCAGGGTTAGCGTTTGTTGTGGGACCAAAAGGTGTTGCACTTTAATATTGATGGAGTACGCCGATAGCCGAGACTCAAAAATGAATCGGTCACCTTCTTTTAAGTCGCCAAACTTTAAAATTTCAAATAAATCGGTATGCCACTTTGCTAAAGGATATTTTTCATTGGCAAATTGAGGGGGAATACCCAAGAGTGAACAGGCCGCAGGATTACTGACAACGATGTCGTAATTCTCATCCAAAACTAAATAGCCTTCTTCAATTTGTTCTAAGATATAACGGTTAATATTTTGGAGTTGATAAAGTTCAATTGACTGATGAAAGGTGAGTGCTTCAAGTAATTTAAAGCGCTGCACAGCAATTTGGCCAATACCATGAACCACAAAAAATAAAAAAGCTAAGAGAGCGCTATTACCAATAGTATTTAGATTGTTATAGTCAAATAGACTACCTACAAATCGTTGGTAAATAACAGCGATAACCGCAAGCAATGTAATCAGCAAAGACATTCTTGCGCTGAGTAAAATCGCCGAGGTAAAGATGGCAATTACATAGAGTAAGCTGAGTTGTAAATTTGGTTCACCCACAGAAAAAGTCAGTAAACTCAAACAAATAATATCAACAATAAAAAATAAAATAAGCTGTCGCGTGGCTTGAGTGGCAATAAATTTAAAGCATAACAGCTGAACAAGACTTAAGAGGGAATACCCGAGTAGTGTGTAGGAATATAAGGCAGGTTGCTGCAAACTGTTATCAGTTTGCGCATCGGTTAAAACCAAAATAATATTCAGGCTAACCGCAATAATAAGACGGTATAAGCCATACCAAGTGCCCAAACGAAAAATCGTATGGGACAAGGATGAATTTAAGGGAAATTGCATGTAAGTTTGGTTATGGCTTGATCAAACCGTAACGAATCGCAAGATGTGTTAGTTTTACATCGCTATCAATTCCTAACTTTTCAAAAATACGATAACGGTAAGTATTTACAGTTTTCACACTTACAAAAAGTTTATCGGCAATTTCTTGGGCGCTAATACAGTTGACGACCATCATTGCAACTTGCATTTCCCGTTCCGATAACGAATCAAAAGGGGATTGTTGAGTGTCGGATAAATATGAGCTCGCGAGTTGTTCGGCAATATCTGCACTAAAATATTTACCGCCTTGCATGACCTTATTAATTGCACGAACCATTTCGGCAATTGGCGCGCCTTTAGTGATATAGCCTTTTGCACCGGCTTTTAATAATAAAGATGGGTAAGGCTCTTCGGCGAGGCCGCTTACAGCAATGACTTTTGTCTCTGGAGCCGTCTGTAATAAACGACGGGTTGTTTCTACGCCACCGATGCCCGGCATGTTGACATCCAGCAGTACGACTTGCGGATGTTGTTGGCGAACGATAGCAATTGCTTCTTCGCCCGATTCGGCTTGTCCAATTACCTCAACATCGGCATGATCTTCTAACATACGGCAAATACCCGTACGTACCAGTTCATGGTCATCGACAACTAAAACTGTAATCAAGAAGACCTCCTTTCTTTCAAAAAACAAGTTTTTTGTTACATAAAGCAAAATAAGCTTGCAATGGAATGACAAAATTAGCAATCCTATTCTTCTATAGTGAGCGAATAGTTGTGCACAATTGTGTCGGTAAAAGCTTTATACCTTATATCTCAAATGTAAGGCATAATGATAGTAAGCGCAAATGTGTGTCACCCTGAGTCGAGTATTGTGCCGTGAAAAATTCTAAAAAGTCTTTAATGCATGTGCTAAGCATGTCTATTTTGCTTAGTTTGAGTTCAACAAGCTTTGCAGAACTCGTCAATAACCCGTCTTCAGGGAGTACTGGTACTGCAAGTTTAAATTGGTCTGCAGCGGATGCTAGTCAACTTTTAAATGATGAAGATGATGAACCGACTCCGCAAGGTTCAACTTCTGTAACCACAACTTTGCGTGGCAGTAATGCGCCAAGAGTTATTACTTCTGCCCCTAAAGTTGCTCCAATCCGTGATACTGTGGGTTATAACGCCCAGCCAAGTGTCAGTGCACGTGCTGCACTTGTAATGGATGCACAAACAGGTGAGGTACTTTATAGTAAAAATACCAACGCATCAGTGCCGATCGCTTCTATTACCAAATTGATGACAGCAGTTGTAACGGCAGATGCCCGTTTAAACATGTCTGAAGAAATTACACTTGAGCAAATTGATTTTGCTGGGGCTGGCGGGAAAAACTCAAGCTCAACACTTCGTGTTGGCGATAAAATGAACCGCGCAGAAGTTCTTCTGTTTGCTCTGATGAAGTCAGAAAATCCGGCAGCAGCAGCTCTAGCGCGTACTTATCCGGGTGGCCGTGCTGCATTCGTGGCGGCAATGAATGCTAAAGCGCGTGCTTTAGGTATGAATGCAACTCATTATTATGAGTCAACTGGTTTAGATCCGCGTAATGTATCTTCTGCACGTGACTTGGGAATTTTGGCGAGTACAGCATCTCAATATGGTTTGATTCGTCAGTTCTCAACCACACCGACCTATGACTTTAATTTAGGTTATCGTGTTCTTAAATCAAATAATACAAATGCTTTAGTCCGTAATGGTGGTTGGAATATCAACTTATCTAAGACTGGTTATATTAATGAAGCAGGCCGTTGTGTAGTTATGCATACTACTGTGAACTCACGTCCAGCAGTGATTGTATTATTGGGTGAGCCAAGTACTCAGGCACGTAATAACGATGCAACTAACTTGCTCGGTTGGTTAAGTAATTTGCCAAAACGTATTTAATTTAATTATTTTTAAAAACGCTTCTTTAGAAGCGTTTTTTATGCCATTTAAAAAGCATAAAAAAACGGCTGTATTAAACAGCCGCTTTTTATAAAAACTCAGATTTTACATATTAGATAAAATCGAATCTTTTACTTGGTCCATTGTTGCATCAATTGACAACATCACTGCATCAGCACATTGTTTGATTGCTGTATCAGGGTCTTTCAAGCCATTACCCGTTACAGTACATACAATGACAGAACCTTCAGCAATTTTACCCGCTTTAATATCACGGATTGCACCGCCAATAGAAGCAGCAGATGCTGGCTCAACAAATACACCTTCATACATAGAAAGTAAGCGTTGAGCTTCTAAAATTTCGCTGTCTTGAAGTTCATCGAACCAACCTTTAGAGTCACGTACTACAGCTTTTGCATGGTTCCAGCTTTGTGGGTTACCAATACGAATCGCAGTTGCAACTGTTTCCGGTTTTTCTACTGGAGCACCACGTAAGAAAGGAGCTGCGCCAGAAGCTTGATAACCTACCATTGTTGGTAAGCCTTCTGGTTTTGGACCGGTGAATTGATCAGTCGCAGCGTCATAAACAACTTGTTCAAATTGGTCAGCAGGCTGGTTAGCTACTGCTTCGGTATAACCCATCCAGTGAGCTGTAATGTTACCTGCGTTACCAACTGGTAAGCAGTGGTAATCAGGTGCACGGCCTAAAGCTTCAACGATTTCATAAGCAATAGTTTTTTGACCTTGCAAACGGTAAGGGTTGATTGAGTTTACAATCGTTACAGGTGCTTGATCAGCCACTTCTTTTACAAGACGCATACCATCATCGAAGTTACCACGGATTTGCATAGTGATCGCACCATACATCATGGCTTGCGCCATTTTACCCATCGCAATTTTGCCTTCTGGAATCAAAACAAACGCTTTGATACCTGCACGTGCAGCATAGGCAGCAGCAGCAGCAGAAGTGTTACCTGTAGATGCACAGATAATTGCTTTAGAGCCTTCTTCAACTGCTTTGGTTACAGCCATGGTCATACCACGGTCTTTAAATGAACCAGTCGGGTTTAAGCCCTCGTATTTCACATAAATTTCAACGTCTTTGCCAATAATACGTGGAATATTCTCAAGTTTAATGAGAGGGGTGTTGCCTTCACCCAAAGAGATAGCACGAGTAGTTGCCGAAACTGGCAAACGGTCACGATAACGATCTACAAGACCAGTATAACGATTGGCATTAGACATGATGGTGTTCCAATTATGAGGTGAAGCGGGAGAGGGAATCTTTCCCTCAACCTGATTAACTATCGAGCGATTCTAAACGAATTCTTACGATTTCGCCACGAATTGCAGGTAATGCTTGAATTTGCGCAAGAGCGTCATCCATTTTGGATTCAACGATTGGATCGGTCAAAATCACAATTGGAATGAGGTCTTTTAAGCGAGATTGTTGCATGATGGCATCAATACTGATTCCGGCACGGCTTAAGATGGTCGTCACATCTGCAAGTACACCAGTCTGATCTTCAGCATTTAAGCGGATGTAATAACCTGTGGTCATTTCTTCACGGCTTAAAATTGGCATATTTGTTAATGCTTCAAAAGCCAGTTGAGGAATTGTGCCTGCGCCATCTTCTGTATAAGAAATATCACGAACGATATCAATTACATCGGCAACAACCGCAGAAGCTGTTGGGCCTGCACCAGCACCAGCACCGTAATAAAGCGTTGGGCCTACTGCGTTGGCTTGAACTAAAACAGCATTTTTAACGCCGTTTACGTTCGCAATAAGCTGCTCATCTGGAATAAGTGTTGGGTGAACACGTAGCTCAATACCCTTTTCAGCACGGCGGGCAATGCCTAGATGTTTAATACGGAAACCCAGCTCCTCAGCATACTTCACATCTTGTGCAGTAATTTTGCTGATACCTTCGGTATAGACTTTATCGAACTGCAAAGGAATACCAAACGCACAAGACGCTAAAATTGTAAGCTTGTGTGCAGCGTCAATACCTTCAACGTCAAAAGTTGGGTCCGCTTCTGCATAACCGAGTTCTTGAGCTTCTTTTAATACATCATCAAATGCGCGGCCTTTTTCACGCATTTCAGTCAAAATAAAGTTACCTGTGCCATTAATAATGCCTGCAAGCCATTCGATATGGTTTGCCGCAAGGCCTTCACGAATCACTTTAATAATTGGAATACCGCCAGCAACAGCTGCTTCATAAGCAATTTGTACAGCATTATCTTCTGCTGCTTTAAATAGTTCATTACCATGTTCAGCGAGTAATGCTTTGTTTGCAGTCACGACTTGTTTGCCGTGCTTGATCGCTTCCATAATGATTTCGTAAGCAGGATGAATACCACCCATAACTTCTACAACCACATCCACATCGGGTTGACGAACGATATCAAGTAAGTCTGCGCTTTGTTTAATCCCTTCCAATTCGAGATCTGGACGAGGACGACGTGTTCCAACGTGGGTAATTTGAATTTCTCGACCGGTGCGACGTTTAATTTCAGCGGCATTTTCTTGTAGTAGTTTAAGGGCTCCTCCACCTACGGTACCTAGACCGAGTATTGCCAGGCGAACTGGTTTCACGTCACACTCCATATCATCATTGAATCATTTAATTGAAGCTAGATCATAGCTAAAAAAAACGCCAGACTCTAGCGCTTTTAGCGCCTGTTCAGTGATTTAGAGTGCGATGTTTGGAAAAGAAGAGTAGATCACTCTTTAAACACTGGTATGAAAAGAAGTATTTATTGAAAAAACAAAGCGCTGCAATAAGATCAGCGCTTTATTTGTAAGATGGATGATGAATTGTTCATCAACTTGGAGAGGGTTATTTATCCAATCGTTTAATCAATTCATCTGGTGTTAAGTAGCCACCCAAGTACTCACCATCAACATTATAAATAGCTGGTGTACCATTTACGCCCATGTTTAGACCAAGTTGGTATTGTTCGCGAACAGGGTTTTTACATTGAGCAGGTGGAATACTAATGCCCTGTACAGCTTGGTCAAATGCAGCTTTACGGTCTGCACTACACCAAACCGCTTCCATAGTTGGCATAAACTGTTCGCCGCGTGGCCATGCAATGTAACGAACTTCAATACCTTTCTCATTAATCTCAGCTAAATGCTCATGTAATTTATGGCAGTAAGGACAGCTTGCATCGGTAAACACATAAATCACATGTTTAGCTTTACCGCCTTTAGCTGGATAAACA
This sequence comes from Acinetobacter sp. 148, assembly GCF_031196675.1. Taxonomy (NCBI): domain Bacteria; kingdom Pseudomonadati; phylum Pseudomonadota; class Gammaproteobacteria; order Moraxellales; family Moraxellaceae; genus Acinetobacter; species Acinetobacter sp. 148. The sequence continues at coordinate 54,883 of NZ_JAVIMT010000065.1, forward strand.
ATTAAGTCTTCATTTTTTAAAGCAGCAAGATGCTTTTTGTTTTCTGAGGCTTGAAGGCTATCGCCGATATTATGAAGTTCTTTACCGCCTAAACGGATGACATCGCCTTGAATCAGGTATTTACCATCACTTGTTGTATAAACCGACGTCATTCCTTCAAGGTTAACCCAATATAAATTAGGAACTTCGGTAGGCTTAATATCTAAAATTTTGACGTTGATGTTTGCATTCTTAAATTGTTTTTGCAAAGTTTCAATTAAACGCTGTTTAGCATTGCGTTCAATAATGGTTGAAGCTTCCCCTGTAGCAGGTGCGGTCGCTGTGAGCGCATCTTCTTTTTGTGGTTTGTTTTCTTTAGAACAAGCACTGAACAACAGGCTAGAAGCCAAAGCACAGGCAAGAAAAATTTGAGATCGGGTAAAGGACATAGATAACCCTTATTTCATCAGTATTTATAGTCAGAAGCTGCTAAGCATAACAAAAAATCTAGTGTGTATTGTTAAAACTTTCTTAACCTTTGTGAACGAAATCAAGTGATTGTTTGGTATATTTCAAAATATTCTTTTAAAAAATTTTAACCCCTAGGGTGATGTTTTTCATGCAATTGTTGCATTCTGACTTGTGCTACATGCGTATAGATTTGCGTGGTTGATAAATCACTATGACCCAGTAACATTTGTACTACGCGTAAGTCCGCCCCGTGATTAAGTAGATGCGTGGCAAAAGCATGACGTAAGGTATGAGGTGAAAGTTCAGCCTGAATATTGGCCTGTAGCGCATAACGCTTAATGGCATACCAAAAGTTCTGACGGCTCATAATTCCACCGTGCTGGGTTAAAAATAAATAGTCAGTTGAACTTTTATAAAGTTGTGGACGTGCCTCGTTTAAATAGCGTTCCACCCAATCGCAGGCATATTGGCCTAAAGGCACTAAACGTTCTTTGTTACCTTTACCCGTAATACGCAGGTAACCTTGTTTTAAATTAATAAGTTCGAGGCGTAAATTCAGTAATTCAGAGACACGTAAACCACAAGCGTAAAGGACTTCAAACATTGCTCGGTCACGTAAGCCCAACGCCGTTGTAATGTCTGGCGCCTGAATGAGCGCTTCTACATCTTCTTCAGACAAGTCTTTAGGTAAGGCTCGGCCAATTTTTGGTGAATGGTGAGTAGCTACAGGATTATCACTTCGTAATTTCTGTTCACGTAGAAATTTATAAAACTGACGTAGAGCAGATAAGCAACGGGCAATTGAGCGTGGGCTTTTCCCTACTTTGGTAAGTTCAATGAGGACATCAGAAATGTCATCGCTCGTCCAATCTGGCAATCTATTTTTTTTATGAAGTTCACTACATTGAATCAGGTCAGATAAATAGGCATTGCGCGTATGCGGACTGACTGTTTGTGCAACCAGATAGTCGCGAAAACCTTGTAAAAAGCTTAAATGTTCAGGAATTTGAACAGGGCTCGGAATACGCGGTTTTTTATTTATCATAAACAACTTCCTCTAAACCACTGTACTGTAAAAGAAACTTTAAGGTTTGTCGATTAAACTCCATAAGAATTGAAATCTAACCTTATTTGGTAATTATTCTCATTTATATGTATACTAGTAAAAAAGGTTTAGGATCGGATGCGGTGCGTTTATCAGCGTTGAAAGTGAAGCAAGCGGCGACCATCACCAAAGTGAATCGGATAGAAGTAGAGTCCGAGCAGCAAGATTTGGTCGCAATTCGTTTGGAAAGTCTGGGTTTTGTACCAGGCACGCGAGTGGAAGTGATTACCAAGGGTGTTTTTGGTGGTGATCCGATCTTAATCCAAATTGGCTTTACTCGTTTCGCTTTACGTAAAGCAGAAGCGGAAAAAATCGAAATTCAAGTAGAAGAAGGAGTACCCGCATGAGTGATGCGTTACGTATTGCCCTTGTGGGAAACCCTAACTGTGGTAAAACCTCTCTTTTTAACCATTTAACTGGAACTCGACAAAAAGTCGCCAACTATGCTGGTGTAACGGTCGAGCGTAAAGTTGGTCATTTTCAGTTACCTTCAGGCCGTTCGGTTCGAGTGCTCGATTTGCCGGGTACATACAGTCTTAATGCGACCAGTCCGGATGAAGCAATTACTCGTGATGTCTGTTTAGGAAAAATAGCGGAAGAGGGGCAACAAGACGCTTTTTTATGTGTGGTTGATGCGACCAACTTAAAATTGCATTTAGGCCTTGTACTCGAAATGATCGAGTTAGGTCGTCCGATTTTACTAGTACTGAATATGATGGATGAAGCGCGTCGTCGTGGCATCCAGATTAATACTCAAAAGTTATCTCAACGTTTGGGTGTACCAGTCGTTGAAACAGTAGCTGTCCGTAATGCGGGTATTGAAAATTTATTACATGCCCTTGATCAAGAAAAATACAGTGTGCCACAAACTGAACTGAGTGGCTTAACTGGGACTCATCATCAAAAAATCGATATGATTTTTAAAGATGTTGTTCATTATGTTGATCAGGAAGACAAGCGTACTGATTTTCTCGATCGAATTTTCTTACATCCAGTCTTAGGTCTACTTAGTCTTGCCATCATGATGTTTATTGTGTTCCAAGCAGTTTTTGCATGGGCAGCACCTTTTATGGATGGTATTGAAGGCTTCTTCGGCTGGCTGGGTGAAGTAGTCGGTTCTGTGATTACACAGCCACTACTGCATAGTCTGGTGGTTGACGGAATTATCGCGGGTGCAGGTGGCGTAGTTGTTTTCTTGCCACAAATTCTAATTTTGTTCTTCTTCATTTTAGTATTAGAAGAATCGGGCTATTTACCGCGTGCAGCATTTTTACTTGATAAATTAATGTTTCAAGCCGGTTTAAGTGGTCGTGCTTTCATTCCGTTACTTTCAAGCTTTGCTTGTGCAGTACCGGGAATTATGGCAACGCGTAGTATTAGTGACCCTCGTGACCGTTTTACAACGATTATGGTTGCGCCACTAATGACTTGTTCGGCACGTTTACCCGTATATGCCTTGCTAATTGCTGCATTTATTCCAGAGAAAATGCTCTGGGGTATTTTCAACCTACAAGGACTGGTACTGTTCGGTCTGTATATGGCTGGGATTGTGAGTGCACTGTGTGTTTCATTCTTAATGAAATTTTTCCAAAAAGATAAGTCTCAACACGCTTTACTGCTAGAGCTGCCGAGTTATCGTTTCCCTGATTTAAAAAGTGTGGGAATCGGTTTGTTAGATCGTGCGAAGATCTTTTTGAAGCGTGTCGGCGGCATTATTTTTGCGCTTTCTATTTTGCTCTGGTTCTTGTGTACTTTCCCACAACCACCAGAAGGGGCGACATTGCCTGCTATAGATTACAGCTTCGCAGGTATGCTTGGACACCTTATCCAGCCTTTATTCGCTCCAGTTGGTTTTAACTGGCAAATCTGTATTGCCTTAATCCCGGCTATGGCAGCTCGTGAAGTTGTGGTCGCTGCATTAGGTACCGTATATGCCTTGTCAGCAACCGATGAAGATGCGGTAGCACAAGGTTTGTCTCATTTAATTAGTGCAGATGGTACAGGGTGGTCGTTGGCAACAGGTTTATCGCTTTTAGTGTGGTTCATTTATGCGCCGCATTGTTTGGCAACATTGGCAACAGTACGTCGTGAAACAGGTTCATGGAAACATGTTGCAGCTATGACTGCATATCTGTTTGGTTTAGCTTATTTTGCATCGTTTGTTACCTATCAAATTGCTTCCCACTATTGGGGTTAAAGCAATAAAGGAGGTTGTAATGCTTCAATATCTGATTATCGCGGTTTTAGTGATTTGGAGTGCTGTTGTTGTTTTTAAGAAAGTATTTCCAAAAACAGCAAACTCGGCCTTTTCAGCACTATCCGTTTTTTGTGAAAAGCATGGTTGGGCAACTTTAGCAAAATGGCTGAAACCAAAAATGACTTTTGGTTGTGCAGGTGGCTGTGGCTGCTCAAGTGAAGATAAACCAACTAATACAGTTCAAGAAATTAAACCAGTTAAATGGCAATAAATTCAGCCATTCCTGTTTCGTATAAAAAGCCATCATATTGATGGCTTTTTTACGCACTGACACAAAAAAAGATGAATAAAGTTCAAACTGAAAAAGCATTCAAAACAGCAAAGTGCTAACATTTTTGCCATTCTGTCGATTGATAAATTGTGGGGCAAAAATGTTAATACAACGTGGTGGATTAAAAGTTGTAGCAGGCTTGGGAATATCAGGTGTTTCTGCTGTAAATTTCCTGCATGAACAAGGCTACCAAGTTGCTGTAACGGATTCCCGCCCCACACCTCCCGGACACGATCAGATTCCGGCTGGCGTTAAAACCAGTTTTGGTCAGCTTGATCAAGAATTATTATTACAAGCAGAAGAGATTATTTTAAGCCCAGGCCTTGCACCACAATTACCGGAAATTCAGGCAGCTATTGCTAAAGGTATTTCTGTGGTGGGCGATATCCAGTTATTGCGCCGTGCCACTGATGTGCCGATTGTGGCGATTACAGGTTCCAATGCAAAAAGTACTGTAACCACTTTAATTGGCTTAATGGCTAAGGATGCAGGTAAGAAAGTTGCAGTAGGCGGCAACCTTGGTCGACCAGCGTTAGATTTACTTAAAGATCAACCAGAGTTACTGGTCCTTGAGTTATCAAGCTTTCAGTTAGAAACCACCTCTCACTTAAACGCTGAGGTAGCAGTGGTTCTCAATATGAGTGAAGACCATTTAGACCGTCATGGAAATATGCTGGGGTATCACCAAGCAAAACATCGTATTTTCCAAGGCGCTAAAAAAGTTGTATTTAACCGAGATGATGCGTTAAGCCGCCCACTTGTTCCTGATATGACACCAATGCAAAGCTTTGGTTTAAACGCACCGGATTTAAATCAATATGGCGTTTTAAGAGATGCCGACGGTACGCTTTGGCTTGCTCGTGGTTTACAGCGTTTAATTAAAAGCTCAGATTTATATATTCAAGGTATGCACAACGTAGCCAATGCTTTAGCGTGTTTAGCATTGGGGGAGGCAATTGGTTTACCTATGGAGTCAATGCTTGAAACTTTAAAACAATTTAAAGGATTAGAGCACCGCTGTGAGTACGTTAAAACTGTGCATGATGTCCGTTATTATAATGACTCTAAAGGTACCAATGTTGGTGCTACACTTGCAGCAATTGATGGCTTAGGTGCTGCCATTGAAGTGAAAAAAGGCAAGGTTGCACTTATTTTAGGTGGACAGGGCAAAGGGCAAGATTTTTCTCCTTTACGTTCTTCTATCGAAAAATATGCCAAAGTTGTGGTATTGATTGGTGAAGATGCGCCTGTCATCGAACAAGCCATTCAAGGCGCAACTAAAATTTTACATGCAGCAACGCTTAAAGAAGCTGTCGAGCTGTGTCAACGTGAAACACAAGCTGAAGATGTGGTACTGCTATCACCAGCATGTGCAAGTTTTGATATGTTTAAAAGTTATAATGACCGTGGTCAGCAGTTTGTTGCCTGCGTCAATTCGTTGGTTTAAAGAAAATATGATTAGGAATGTAGTATGGCAGGCTTAGCTCAGACCACAATCCAGAAAATCAATCATTGGTATGAACGGATATTGCCGAAATGGCCAGCGGAAGTGACGCCACGTAATGTCTTGATTTTCTGTGTGGTTGCATTGTTATGTATCGGTTCAGTGATGGTCGCATCTGCTTCCATGCCTTATGCTGAATATATGCATGAAAACCCATTTCACTATGTGATTCGTCATGGGATCTCAATCGTTGCTGCTGGGGTGGTGGCTTATTTAACCTATCGAATATCACTCAATACATGGTTTAAAAATACCTTTCCATTGTGGTTATTAACCATGGTTCTGTTACTTGCGGCTTTGGCTGTAGGTTCGGAAGTTAACGGTTCCACACGTTGGATTAAAATTGGTGGTTTTACCTTGCAGCCAACAGAGGTTGCCAAGGTCATGATGGCCATCTTTACCGCAGATTACGTAGTACGCCGTGCTAAAGAAGTTCGTACCCACTGGAAAGGCTTACTTCGTTTAAGTGGCGTTATGGCAATTACGGTAGGTTTAATTATTGCCGAGCCTGACTTGGGTGCGACGGTGGTTATTGTCATGATGATGGTCGGGGTGTTCTTTTTAGCGGGTGCGCCTCCAACACAATTCTTAATCATGCTTGGTGCAATTGTCACGGGTATTGTGTTTTTGATTTTATTTGAACCTTACCGTTTCCAACGTTTGATTTCGTTTACTGACCCTTGGGCAGACCCATTAGGCGTGGGTTATCAGTTATCAAATGCATTAATGGCTTTTGGTCGTGGTGAGTGGTTTGGTACAGGCTTGGGGCATAGTGTTCAAAAGCTTTCTTATTTACCAGAAGCGCATACTGACTTTATGTTGGCTGTGTTAGGTGAAGAATTTGGTTTCTTTGGTATTTCAATTGTCATTGGCTTATCTTTCTTGATGCTGGCATGTTGTATCAAAATCGGCCACCGTGCTTTGAAACATCATTACCTTCGTGCGGGTTATTTGGCTTACGGTATTAGTATTATTTTCTTACTCCAGATTTTGGTAAATGCGGGTATGAACATGGGCTTAATGCCAACCAAAGGTTTAACTCTGCCATTTATTAGTTATGGTGGTACGTCTTTAATGATGTGTGCAGCTATGATTAGCTTGATCTTAAAGATTGATGCTTCAACTCAAGAAGTGAACCCTGAGAGGGAAGAATCAAACTTCTAAACCATGAAGCGTTATAAAAAGCCCGATATCAAATCGGGCTTTTTTATTCTTTATAGATATGTTCCGCAAAGCTGTTGCCCATGAGGAATCAAATCTACATTCCACTGGGCTACCGCTTGCTTGAGCATCGCTTCGGGGCGATCTAAATCAACATTTGGTTGACCTAAGGCTTGTATGGCTTGTTGTAGTAATTCAGGAGCTTTAGTTAGATCAAGTGCATGGGCAAGGTTTTGCTTTGAAAGTTTTTGCCCTTGGTCGTTCATGGCGAGCGGAAGATGCATGTAACTCAGCTTAGGGTAGCCGAGGAGCTGACCAAGCCAGATTTGACGCTCAGTGTTATCTAAGAGGTCTGCGCCTCGCACAACGTGAGTAATGCCTTGTAGGTAATCATCTACGACGACAGCAAGCTGGTAGTTAATAATTCCATCACGGCGTTTAAGGACAAAATCACCAAGGTCATGCTCTAGATTAGAACAATGAAGCCCTTGTAGGCGGTCATCGAAACAGATTGGCTGATCTTGAACTTTTACCCGAATGGCTTGATGTTGGAAGTCGAGCTGCAAATCTCGGCATGTGCCTGCATAGATAGCGTTTGAACCGAGCATTTTACGGGTACATTGACAGGCGTAAATCAGACCCTCTTTTTTAAGTTGGTCTAATACACTTTCGTAAATATCTAGGCGGTCTTTTTGAAAAATGATCTCGGCATCCGGATCGAACTGAAAAGCTTCAATTGATGCGAGTATATGGTCTTCACTACCGGGGTAGATGCGGGGAATATCGGTGTCTTCAACACGAACTAACCATCGACCTCGATGGGCTCTGGCATCGCAGTAACTGGCAACAGCAGTAATGAGTGATCCGAAATGTAAAGGGCCGGTTGGCGAGGGCGCAAACCGACCTGAGTAGCGAATCAGTGGAACATCGTTTCGCTGATTCACAAGAGCCGAACTAAGCTCGGCTGGAGAATTCTTAACCGTCACAATTAACCGTTATTTTGCTTCTCTTTAATTTCTGCCAAAGTTTTGCAGTCAATACATAACGTTGCAGTTGGACGTGCTTCTAAACGACGTAAGCCGATTTCGATACCACAAGTTTCACAGAAACCGTAGTCTTCGTTTTTAATCGCTTCAAGAGATTGTTCGATTTTACGAATTAATTTACGTTCACGGTCACGTGTACGTAATTCAATTGCAAATTCTTCTTCTTGGGTAGCACGGTCATTTACGTCTGGCAATGCAGTTGATTCATCTTGCATCGTATTTAAAGTACGATCAACTTCAGACATTAATTCAGCTTTCCATGCTTGCAGAATTTGTCGGAAATGCTCGAGCTGTCCTTCAGACATGTACTCTTCATTTTTCTTAGGTTGATAAGGTGCAATACCAAATAAACTTGCAGTTGAGCCTACGTCAGAAGTTTTAGGTTTCACTTTACGTGCACGTTTTGCAGAAGCTTTATCACCTTCTACTACAACTTCTGTATGTTCATCCAAAACTTGGTTGTGGTTGTCATTCGCCATAATAGGGCATTCCTCATCATACACGTATTATCTATACGCAAAAAATATGGTGATATGCAAGTGTTTTTATAGAAAACCATCGATGGATTTTTCCATCGGGTCGTCATCATATAGATTTTTCTTGCAAGATGATAGTCATTCTGTCCCGTAAATATTTTCAAAACGTGTTTACCCTAGTCATAATTCTTTGGGGTTATATAGACTTTCAGGCTAATAACCTGAAATATCAGTATTTATACGGGTTTTGAAATTTTCAAGGCGAAACACTTTTGTTTCAAAACTACCATCGTTATTCAGACGAATGTAACGATAACCCGGTGCATTTTGGTCGAGTGCAAAATCATTACTAAACGGCTTAAACTGTACACTTGTGGAAGGCGTAGAAAAAAACTCGATACCTTGCCAGATATTAAGGGAATCTTGATGAACATGTCCGCAGACTAGGGCCTTCACGTTTTGAAATGGACTTAAAGTAACTAAAAGTGCATTTGAGTTTTGAAGCTTATGGTGGTCAATCCATTTTGATTTCATGGCAAATGGATGGTGATGACAAGCCAGCAAAACAGGATGATCTGCAAATTGTTCAAGTAAATTCGCTAAATTTTCTAATTGTTCCGAAGACAGATGACCATCTACTTTTCCCTTTACCGCGCTATTTAGCATAATCACACGCCAGTTTCCTAAACCGACAACTACAGGTTGTTGATGGTTTTCGTTATGCAATGGAAAGTGGTCGACATTGTCATGATTACCGAGGGTCTGGAAAAAAGGCAGACCCAAGGTTTGCATAAAATTGATATAACGTTTGTAGGTAATAGGTGTTGGGGCTTGTGCGAGGTCACCGGTATGAATAATCGCATCAGCTTCGGGATGTTGTTTTAGTATCTGTTGAATAATGGCGTGGAAACTTTCTTCAGGATTCATCCCCACAAATTCTAGCTGTGGATACTCCAATAAATGTGTATCGGTAATTTGTATGATGACATGATTTTTTTGTGAAAGTGTTGAGACTTGAAAAGTCACCGTCCTACCTCTTCGGATTTATTATCGTTTTGCTGTGTTGAGCCAGCCATTGTAATGCCATAATAACAGGGGCATTTCTTAAACGTCCGCTGTCGAGTAGTGTTTGAATTTCACTATAACTAAACAAATGTAGTTGAATATTTTCACCCTCATTATCTACCCCAAAAACACCGCCTACAGCAGGTAAATTGGTTTCGGCAACATAGAGATGGAATAACTCTGAACAGGCGCCAGCTGATGGGTAAAAACTAAATAGATGTTCTAAATCCTGAACTTCGCAACCTGATTCTTCAAGGCTTTCGCGTCGAATGCAACTTTCTGGTGATTCATTGCCATCTAATACACCTGCGATAATTTCGAGTTGCCATGGCGAATGGGAGTCATCTAAAGCACCAACACGAAACTGTTCAATCAGGGCAAACTGTTGTTTTTGATCATTGTAGAGTAGAACGCCAGCCGCTTCAGGCCGATGCACAAGTTCGCGCTGCAATACAGGAGTATATTCAGATTGATTAAATAGACGATGTCGAAGGCTGACTTTTTCAACTTGAATAAAACCACTGAACAGAGGTTCACGTGATGTTACTTCGACATCTTTAGATGTATAACTTGGACGCTCGACAATACTCATGATTCGATCAGGACGAAATCTATTTATTTCATCCTAACCGAGAATCATGGCTAGGCAAGTGTTTTTTTTGAATATTTACACTTTATGATACAGTTTTTGTCCTTGCTCTTGATAAACCTCTTTCATCGCTTTGAGGCCTTCTTCAACCTCTGAATCGCTATTGGTGAGATTGTTGGCATAGTCACGAACATTCTGGGTGATTTTCATCGAACAGAATTTTGGACCACACATTGAGCAAAAGTGAGCAGATTTATGCGCTTCTTTTGGTAAAGTCTCGTCATGCATGCTGCGTGCTGTATCTGGGTCTAGGCTTAGGTTGAACTGATCGTCCCAACGGAATTCGAAACGTGCTTTAGACAAGGCATTATCACGAACCTGTGCACCCGGATGACCTTTGGCAAGATCGGCTGCGTGTGCTGCAATCTTGTAGGTAATAATTCCGTCTTTTACATCTTTCTTGTTTGGCAAACCTAAATGTTCTTTAGGTGTCACATAGCAAAGCATTGCTGTGCCATACCAGCCAATCATGGCTGCACCAATAGCAGAAGTAATGTGGTCATAACCCGGAGCGATATCTGTGGTTAAAGGTCCAAGTGTATAGAATGGAGCTTCTTTACACACTTCTAACTGTAAGTCCATGTTCTCTTTAATCATATGCATTGGTACGTGACCCGGACCTTCGATCATGACCTGAACATCATGTTCCCATGCACGGTGAGTCAACTCACCCAGTGTTTTAAGTTCGCTGAACTGCGCTTCGTCATTTGCATCTTGAATACAACCCGGACGTAAGCCATCGCCTAAGCTAAATGACACATCATAGGCTTTCATGATTTCACAGATTTCATCGAAGTGTGTGTATAAGAAGTTCTCTTCATGATGAGCGAGACACCACTGCGCCATGATTGAACCACCACGAGATACAATACCTGTTAAACGGTTTGCTGTAAGTGGCACATAGCGAAGCAATACACCTGCGTGAATGGTGAAGTAGTCAACACCTTGTTCAGCTTGTTCAATAAGCGTGTCTTTAAAGATTTCCCAAGTCAGGTTCTCGGCAACACCATCAACTTTTTCAAGTGCTTGATAAATGGGTACGGTACCGATTGGAACTGGTGAGTTACGAATAATCCATTCACGTGTTTCATGAATGTTCTTACCTGTAGACAAGTCCATAATGGTGTCAGCGCCCCAACGGGTTGCCCATGTCATTTTCGCAACTTCTTCATCAATTGAAGAACCAAGCGCCGAGTTACCAATATTGGCATTAATCTTAACCAAGAAATTACGGCCAATAATCATTGGTTCAAGTTCTGGGTGGTTAATGTTGGCAGGAATAATAGCGCGGCCTTCGGCAACTTCTTGGCGAACAAACTCAGGTGTAATTTCTTTTAAGTTTTTCGCACCAAAGTTTTGACCTGGGTGCTGGCGCATATCTACAGCTTCGCGTTGACGCTGATTTTCACGAATTGCAATATATTCCATTTCAGGCGTGATAATACCTTGCTTGGCATAGTGCATTTGAGTGACATTTTTGCCTGCTTTAGCGCGGCGTGGGTTTTGAATATGTGCAAAGCGAATATCAGCAGTACGAATATCTTTTAAACGCTCCTGTCCAAACTTTGAAGTTAGGCCAGAAAGAACGTCAGTATCGTTACGCTCTTCAATCCATTTTTGACGAACTGAAGGTAAACCTTTGTTTAAATCAATTTGAACATTCGGGTCAGTATAAACACCTGAAGTGTCATATACCATAATAGGTGGGTTGTGCTCACCACCAAGGCCAGTTGGGGTATCGGTTAAAGAAATTTCTCGCATTGGAACCAGAATATCAGGGCGAGAGCCTTCAATATAAACTTTTTTAGAAGCGGGTAAGATGCGGGTTAAGTCTTTTGCATCTTGTTCATGTTGTGCTGAAATTTCAGCAGAAGAGAGATTCGTTAATTGGTTCATCACATGATCCTTATGAATAACATCAACGAATCAAGCACGACCAAAAACGATGGCGGATTTATCTTGAACTAGATAAATTGAGGGCTTAGGTTTTCAGATGGCTTGATTCCTACGCAGGTCTTAACCTGATCAGGTTCAACGGTACTTGTGATCAAACTGGTGTTGCGATAACACGAAATTTACACAATCTCAGCGAGCTATTACTCGCGCTCCGTCAAGCGATTTAAAGACTAACATGTTTTAGGTTGGCTGGCATTGTCAATTTGTATCTATACAAACCGCATCCATATGGCAGTCTCGGTAGCTTTGAGTATTCCATGGCGAATCAAATTTTAATAGCTGCTCAAGTTGTTCATGCACAATCTGATAGGTAGATTTCTTTTGCCCATTTTCATCAGTTAAATCTATTTTAAATTGCTTATTGCGCTCATCGACAGGGGTGGCAATAAACTTCAGAAATTGTTGGGCAGGTTTTGCTAAGCTGGATTGGCTCTGAGTTGATAAAAAGCGGATTTGCTGAAGTGCATCAGGGTCAAACCATGTGTTCGGGGCATATTCATTCGACACAGGTGTGTTATCTAGACCAAAGAAAATGAAGTATCGATATTCATTAAAGAGTAATTTGGCATCATTAATAAAATAACTCTTTGGATATTTTTGAATAAACTTTTCCCAAAATAAAGCACGTTCAGTAAGCTCTTTCCATGAAACAGCCAAAGCACCATCGTTATAGAAAATGTCTTGATTGTCTTTTGCCATGCGAGATAAAAATTCTTTCTGGTCAGCGGGTAAAGCCTTAGAAAAAACATCAACTAAGTAGTTTGGCTGGCGGCGATAAGTAAACATACCTTCACCTTGATAGAGCAGGTCAATATAGGCTTGGTCTTCATGTTGAAGTAAATATTGATCACGCGGGCTCAGTTGGGCGAAGAGCTTTTTCTGACTTTGCATGACCTTTTTAAGGTCTTGTTTCTGTTCTAAAACAGCATAGCCAAATGCTTCAAAAGCTCTAGCTGTTTTATCAGTGTAGTCTTGTTTTAGAAAACGTTGATACATGGCTGTTGAAGCTTCAATTAGCTTAAGCTGTTCCTCATTTTTTAACGAAGGAACACAGGTTTTAAGCTTTTCATTAATTTGATTTAAGTCTTCTATTTTACTGTTCTGATTAATCGTGTGCATGGCTACCATAATTTGTAAGCAGCTACTGTCTCGCTGTTCGGTGGCCTTTTGCGCAGTTGATTTTTGCTCTTTAGATACAGTTTGATCTTGCTGTGAGGTTTTATTGCAGCCAGCTAAAAGTAGTGCACTGCACATACTCATCATTAGAATTTTTTTCATCTTTATATTTTTATCGAAATTGATATTGCTCAAATTATAACGCTTAAAAAGATTGCATCACTGTTAGAAATCTTTATTATTAGGTAGGTCGGTCTACTTAGGTAAAAGCTATGAATGATAAAACAGCAAGACAGAAAATTCTCGATGCAGCGGCAACACTGTTTTATAACGATGGCATTACTGCAACAGGAATTAATACGGTTACGGCTAAAGCAGATGTAGCCAAGATGTCGCTTTACAATAATTTTTCTTCAAAAGGTGAACTTGTTGATGCCTATATTGCTGCACGACATCAAGAGTGGTTAGACCTTTATCAAAAGCGTTTAGAAAAAACAAAAACAGCTAAAGAAGCTATTTTGGCCGTATTTGATGCCTATCAAGATCATGCCGAGTTTGCTTATGAAAAGGGTTTTAGAGGATGTGGGCTATTAAATGCTGCCGCAGAGTTCCCAGCAAATAGTTCAGGACGAAATGCTGTAAGACAGCATAAAGAACAAGTTGAGGCAATTGTTGCCGAGCATTTAAATCGCTTATTAAAAGATTCACAGCGTGTTAGCTATATTGCCTCACAACTTTCTTTTTTATTAGAAGGGTCGATGGCAAGAGCTGGTTTAGAGGGTAGTAGCCGTCAACTTCAATTAGCGAGACAAATGGCAGAAGATATTTTAGATCGAGAATGCCAACATGATTAGCCTTATTAAAAATAGTAGTTATGGTGGCACTATTGCAATTTTAGTGGCCTCTTTCTTATGGGGAACCACGGGCACAGCCGCAGCATTTGCCCCAACACTCGGACCACTTGCAATTGGCGCGGTTGCTATGGGGGGAGGTGGGCTTTTACAGGCATTGATTGCATCTCAGGCCATTCGGGAGCACCGACAATTTATTGGACGAAATATTTCTATTATTCTTTTAGGTGTTGTGGCAGTTGGGATATATCCACTAGCTTTTTATTCTTCCATGCATTATGCCGGAATTACGATTGGTACGGTGGTTTCAATTGGTTCGGCTCCACTCATTGCAGCAGTTTTAGAGCGATTCTTTGACCGTAAAGTTTTATCTAAAAAGTGGTTCCTAAGTTTTGTGTTGGGTGTTGTGGGGGTAAGTTTATTATCTATGGGCGAAAGCCACGCAGCACAAGAGAGTACAAATGAATGGAATAAAATTTTTGGTATTTTTCTTGGGCTGGTAGCGGGTGCAACCTATTCACTTTATTCATGGGCTGCAAAAAGATTAATAGATCGGGGTATTGCTGCTAAAGCTGCAATGGGCATGATTATGGGAGGTGGGGCAGTCATCTTGCTTCCAACTTTATTAATTACAGGTGGTGGGCTACTGCAAAGTTCAACAAATTTACTTGTTGCTGGCTATATGATGCTTATCCCTATGTTTTTGGGTTATTTGCTTTTTGGTTTCGGGTTAAAAACTGTAAATGCCAGTAAAGCCACCACTTTAACTTTATTTGAACCTCTTGTTGCAGCGATTTTTGCCATTGTTTTGGTTGGCGAAAGTGTCTCATGGATTGGGTGGGTAGGCATGTTTTTGATTTTCATTTGTATTTTGATGTTATCAAAGCCTGAAAATACATAAAAAATGAAAACTTTTACTGGCTTGAGTTTAAATTAAATTTTTCTTAGTCTTAAAGCCAAGTTTTATCGTTGATTTAAACAATGAAAATAAAATTAATGCTTGTTGCGGGTTTATTGAGTTTTACATCGTCGAGTTTTGCTCTAGATTTAGTTGAAACTTATGAGCGCGCAAAACTAAATGATCCGACGTGGCAAGCGAATCAACAACAGTTTGAAGCAGATCAGCTTAATTTAGGTTTGGCAACAGGCGCTTTACTACCAACAGTTACATTATCTGGAAATATTACCCGTAATCGACAAACGGTAAAGCGTTCAAATTTTCCCGGTGTTGATCAGGAAGGACTTTCCGATGCTTTGGTAAGTAATACATCGACTACCAAACAGGCTACTTTATCTGCCCGTCAGCCTCTTTTCCGTATGGATGCATGGGAAGGTTATAAACAGGTTAAAACTTCGGTTGCTCTTAGTGAAATTACTTTAAAACTGCAAAAACAAGATCATGTTTTAAATGTAGCTGAAGCCTATTTTAATGTACTGCGTCAACAGGCACTTACCGCTGCATATTTACAAGAAGAAAAAGCTTTGCTTGAACAGCTCAATATGATGAACGCCAAGCTTAAAGAAGGGTTGGTAGCACGTAGTGATGTGAGTGAAGCAAATGCCCAGTATCAAAATGCCAGAGCCAACCGTATTGCTACCAATGTGCAGCTTCTATTGGCTCAAGAGCAACTATCTGAATATATTGGTCCGTATCAAGATAGGCTTGCTGTATTGAGAAGTGATTTTATCTTTCAAAAACCTTATCCGGCACAGCTCGATGAGTGGTTAGGATTAGCCCAACAACAAAATTTAAAGATTCAGCAAGCACGTTTACAAAAGCGATATGCTGAAGATCAACGTCGTGTGGAAAAAGCTGCACTTTATCCACAGATAGATGCAGTGGCGAGTTATGGTTATACCAAACAAACGCCCGAAACGCTGATTTCGACTGATGGGAAGTTTGATCAGGTCGGGGTAGAGATGAACTGGAACTTATTTAATGGAGGCCGGACTCGAACTTCTATTAAAAAAGCCAGTGTGGAGTTAAATAAAGCGCAAGCCCAACTTGATGCGGCCATTCGCCGTGCCAATGTCGATGTGAAAAGTGCTTTTATGCAGGTAGATACTGACCGAGCAAAACTTGAAGCAAGAAAGGCAGCAATGGATTCTTCAGCACTTGTTTCTCAAGCTTCAAAAGCAAGTTATAACGAAGGCTTAAAAAGTATGGTCGATGTTTTATTGGCGCAGCGTAATGCTTTTTCAGCAAAACAGGATTATCTTAATGCTCAGTATGACTATTTATTAAATGTATTACGTTTAAAAGCGGCTGTAGGTCAGCTAGGGGAAAAAGATCTAGTTGAATTAAACAGCTGGTTAACGTATCAGTAATAAAAAATGCTTTTATCTGAAATTTAATTTTGTCATAAAAATTTAATGATTGATGTGTTTTAATGCTCAATCATTTTATCCCTGCGCCATCATGTTGGAGGCTTCCCTTGAGTCCGAGTAATCCGGTGTTAAGCCATCATATTTCTTCTCAATTTAATGAAGATTTGCAAGATGTGAACACAAAGTTTATGACCATGGGTGGCTTGGTCGAACAACAGGTTGCCAATGCAATTCATTCTTTACTTGATACAGATGCGAACTTAGCAATTGATGTTCAATTTAAAGATAATGCAGTCAATCAATATGAACGTGATATTGATGAAGGGCTGACGCTGATTTTGGCACGCCGTCATCCGGCAGCAATTGACTTGCGTATGGTAATTGCCATGAGTAAAGCCAATACTGACCTAGAGCGTATTGGGGATGAAGCTGCAAAAATTGCCCGTATTGCGCAAAATCTATGTGAAGAGGGGGGTTCTCCTCGTGGCTACATGGAAACACGTCATATTGGTAACCAAGTACGAGTCATGATTCATGACGCACTTGATGCTTTTGCACGTTTAGATGCAGATCAGGCATTACGTGTACTTTTAGCCGATGCTGATATCGACCGTGAATATCAGTCGGCAACGCGTACTTTAATGACTTATATGATTGAAGACCCGCGTCATATTGCTCGTGTGATTAATGTCATGTGGGTTTTACGTTCTTTAGAGCGTATTGGTGACCACGCTCGTAATATTGCTGAACAAGTCATTTACATGGCAAAAGGCTTTGATGCACGCCATACCAAAATTGAAGAAATTGAAGCAAAAGTACACGAAAAGTAATATGTGAGCTGAGATATTTAAAGGCCTTGTTTCAGACAAGGCTTTTTCATTTTTTTAAAATAATAGATAAAAAAATGTCCCGAACTTTGGGGGGAAGTTCAGGACAGAAAATCAAGTGCATTAAGAGAAAACACGACAGGGATCGTGTCTTACTTGCTATGAATTGATATTAAAGTTTCAGCCATTTCATGTCATGTAGAGTCCTGTGCGCTCTATGTAAGGCTTTATATGTTTGTGTAAGTTTCACGTAAAAAAAGGCAGGTCTATGTATATAAACCTGCCTTTTAAAAAATGATGGGCTTGGAATAAACCTGTTATTCTGGTTTCCAGCCTTCCGCTTTTTCAACGCTCTCATCATTATTGAAGAACTTCTCACGTTGCTCTTCAAGGAATTTTTTCGCTTCTGGTTCAAACACGTTTAAACGCTTTTCATTAATTAGCGTAGTTTGGTGCTGTAACCATTCTTGCCATGCTTGCTTAGAAACATTTTCAAAAAATTCTTGGCCTTTGGCACCTGGAAACGGAGCAAAGTCCAATCCTTCCATTTCCTTTTGGTATTTACGGCAAAATACTTGTCGACTCATTTTGTATCCTTAAGCGTATAACTGTTCTAGACGTTTATGGGCACGTGCAATCGCAGCTTCAACCTGTTTTGGTGAAGTTCCGCCAATATGATCACGTGCATTTACCGAAGCTTCTAGTGTCAAAGCTTTATCAAATACATCTGCTGTAATTAGGTCAGAGAATTGTTGTAATTGCTCAAGTGTTAATTCAGATAAATCTTTTTCTTCAGCAACACCTAATGCAACAGCTTTACCTACAATTTCATGCGCATCACGGAACGCAACGCCTTTTTTCACTAAGTAGTCAGCAAGGTCAGTTGCTGTAGAGAATCCGCGAAGAGCAGCTTCACGCATGATTTCAACATTTGGAACCAATGCAGGGATCATGTCAGCAAACGCCATGAGTGAACCACGAACGGTATCAATGGCATCAAATAAAGGTTCTTTATCTTCTTGGTTGTCTTTGTTGTAGGCCAGTGGTTGACCTTTCATAAGCGTAAGTAAGCTAATTAAGTCACCAAATACGCGGCCAGATTTACCACGGATGAGTTCTGGAACATCAGGGTTTTTCTTCTGCGGCATGATTGAAGAACCAGTACAGAAGCGATCAGGAATATTTACGAATTTAAACTGTGCAGAAGTCCAAAGAATAAGTTCCTCAGACATACGCGATAAATGCATCATGATTAAAGATGCTGCTGCATTAAATTCGATAGCAAAATCACGATCAGATACAGCATCAAGAGAGTTTTCAGATACAGCTTCAAAGCCTAGTAACTCTGCTGTATAAGCACGATCAATCGGGTAAGTTGTACCAGCGAGAGCCGCAGAACCAAGTGGCATACGGTTAACACGCTTACGGCAGTCTTGAAGACGTTCAGTATCACGAACTAACATTTCAAACCATGCCAACAAGTGATGGCCGAAAGTTACCGGTTGAGCTGTTTGTAAGTGTGTAAAGCCAGGCATAATAGTATTTACATTTTTGGCAGCCAAGCCCAACAAACCTTTTTGTAAACGCTCTAATAAGCCTAAAATGTCGTCAATTTCGTCGCGGAGATAAAGACGGATATCAGTTGCAACTTGGTCGTTACGGCTACGGCCAGTGTGAAGTTTTTTACCTGTAATACCGATACGTTGAGTCAAACGTGATTCAATGTTCATGTGAACATCTTCAAGATCGATACGCCATTCAAAAGTTCCAGCTTCAATTTCTGCACGAATGGTGCTTAAACCTTCAATAATGTCGTCTCGTTCTGCTTCTGTCAGTACGCCAACTTTCGCAAGCATGGTAGCATGCGCAATAGAACCAGCGATGTCTTGCTTATAAAAACGCTGGTCAAATTGAACAGAGGCGGTAAATTCGGCTACAAAAGCATCCGTCGCTTCAGAAAAACGACCGCCCCACATACCTGAGGTTTGGTTTGGGGCTGCTGAATTAGGGGGATTTGAAGATGTGGTCATGGTGGCTCAGTAAAATAAAAAAGAGTATATCACTTGCCGAAGCTCAACAAACAAAGTTGTTTTCTACAGCATATCGAAATCAAAATTCCTCCTATTTTTTTACGAAAATTGATCGTTGGCAACATTTATTAGAATTAATTATCGCAAGTAATGTTTTAGCTCTGGTTTTAGCTTTGGCTGAAGCACAGTCTTGGCATGCATTAAACGGCTCACGTCTTTTACAATACATCATTTTTATTAACTGGGTGATTTTGTCTTTTTTTGCATTGGTTGAACATTTTCAGGATTTTTTTAGTCAGCTACAGCAAAAATATGCTTTGGTAATTGGCTTTGTTATGCTGCAAGCGATAGTTGTGGTAACCACGATAATAAGCAATTTTTTTCAGTTCGGAGTTTTGAAAAAAACATCTGTTATAGCGCAGGACTGGAGCATTTATTTTACCAATGTCCCTTTATATTTAAGTTATGGAATATTATTAGGGGCCTTTTGTCTGCGTTATTTATATGTTCGAGAACAATGGTTACACCAACAATATGCAGAATTAAATGCCCGTATTCAGGCAATGCAGGCTCGCATTCATCCTCATTTTTTATTTAATAGTCTAAATAATGTGGTGAGTTTAATAACGATAGATCCAGATAAAGCAGAAAGTATGTTAATTAGCCTGTCACGACTGTTTCGGGCGAGTTTTCAAGAATTAAAATTAGTGAGCTTGCATGAAGAAATTGAGCTTAGTAAACAATATTTAATGATTGAGCAAATACGTTTGGGCGAGCGTTTAAAAGTCGAATGGAAAGTGGAAATTGAACCTTTGCAATTAAAACAGGTCACTATTCCTTTATTGACATTACAACCTTTATTAGAGAATAGTATTTTTCATGGGGTAGAGCCAATGATGGGTAAAGCAACCATTGGGGTATTGGTTGAAATATTGCAAAATCAGGTCAGTATAGTCATTACCAACCCTTATACACACGATACAATAAATTCACGGAAAGGGCATGGAATCGCTCTTGAAAATGTTAAACAGCGCTTAAAAGCGTATTATGGGAATTCAGTGAGATTCCAGGTATATAAGGGTGAGGCTTTATATACCACTATTATGAGCTATCAATACCAATCAAAATAATAAGTCAGTCAGAGTTAACCATAAAAAAATGGACCAAGTTAACGGTGACAAGGAGGATGAATGAAGGTGCTAATTTGTGATGACGAACCACTTGCAGTGGAACGATTGTCACGTTTAGTTTCAAAGATGGGACATGAGGTTGTTGCAACAGCTCATCATGGCCAAGATGCCTTGGAACAGGCACGGCTTCATCACCCAGATGTGATTTTACTTGATATCCAGATGCCGGGTATGAATGGTCTCGTCTGTGCGGAGCAATTAAGCCAACTTAATCCTCGACCTGCCATAGTGTTTTGCACAGCTTATGATCAGCATGCATTGGAGGCATTTAAGTCACAAGCACAAGCTTATCTTCTTAAGCCCATTGATCCTCAAGAGCTGGAGCAGACATTTAAGCAATTAACCCAGCTAACGCAAGCACAGCT
Source organism: Acinetobacter sp. 148 (assembly GCF_031196675.1). Lineage (NCBI taxonomy): Bacteria > Pseudomonadati > Pseudomonadota > Gammaproteobacteria > Moraxellales > Moraxellaceae > Acinetobacter > Acinetobacter sp. 148. Next base: position 75,530 of record NZ_JAVIMT010000065.1, read on the forward strand.
CAGCGCTTTGCCTAAACCTGAGCTTTTACAGGATTTAAAAACACAACGTCATCAAATTGCTGCTAAAACCTATCGTGGGGTTGAGCTAATTCCTGTTGAAAATATCTATTACTTTTTAGCAGATCAGAAATATGTCACGGTACGTCATAAAAATGGCAGTGTATTGATTGACGAAACACTTAAAGAACTTGAAACTGAGTTCGCAGATCAGTTCATCCGTATTCACCGTAATGCATTGGTCTCGATTGCTTATTTAGATGGTTTAGAGCTAGTAAGTTCGGGCCAATATCAGGTTCGCTTACGTGGCTTAGATGAAAGACTTTCCGTAAGCCGCCGTCATTTATCTACCCTTAGAGAACGGATACACCAACTTTAACCTGTATTCATCTTATTTTTGCTTGTGAGATTTTACTTGCAATTTTAAGGGATCAAGTTAAGTTTAGGGTGTATTGTTTGACCAGCCCATGCTTGAATTTATGAAAACCTTGAAAATTGCTACACGACAAAGCCCACTTGCTCTTTGGCAGGCAGAACATATTCGTGCCCGTTTACAGGAGCTTCACCCAGATTTAACGGTGGAGTTGGTTAAGTTTGTCACGCAGGGCGATAAAATTTTAGATACACCTTTAGCAAAAATTGGTGGCAAAGGGTTGTTCGTTAAAGAATTGGAAGCAGCACTTTTAGATGGTCGTGCGGACATTGCTGTACATTCAATGAAAGATGTTCCGATGGCATTACCAGAAGGTTTAACTTTGGCCGTAATTTGCGAACGTGAAGATCCGTTAGATGCTTTTGTTTCGAATCAATTTGAAAAATTTGCTGATTTGCCGCAAGGAGCAAAAGTTGGCACCTCAAGTTTACGTCGTAAATCACAAATTTTAAAACAACGTCCAGATCTACAAATTATTGATTTACGTGGTAATGTCGGTACCCGCTTAGCGAAGCTAGACGATGGTCAATATGATGCCATTATCTTGGCGAGTGCTGGTTTAAAACGTTTAGGATTGGCAGAACGCATTCGCCACTGTATCGAGCCAAGTGTAAGTTTGCCTGCGGTTGGTCAGGGCGCTCTTGGTTTGGAATGCCGTGCAGATGACCAAGAAGTGTTGGCTTTAATTCAGCCACTTCTACACCCAGAGACGGATGTATGTGTACGTGCTGAGCGAGCATTCAATGCATATCTTGAAGGTGGTTGTCAGGTGCCGATTGCAGGTTATGCAACATTACAAGATGGAAAAATTCATATTGAAGGCCGTGTAGGTAGTGTTGATGGGCAAACATTATTACGGGCTGAGCTTACAGATGAAGCGAATAATGCTCAGCAATTAGGTGAAAACCTTGCTCGGAACTTACTTGATCAAGGCGCTGGTGATTTATTAAAGGCCCTCTACTAACGCTATGTTGTTTATTAATACCCGACCTGACTCGCGTGCGGCTGAATTAACTCATGCTTTGCAGAAGAAGGGGTTTCAGGTCGAGTCTTTACCTCTTTTAGAACTGGTTGCTCAACCTTTTTCAGAATCACTCTCTCAACTCTATCAGCAGTTAACTGGTGCACAAGCGATTGTAGTGGTTAGTCCTACTGCTGTTGATGTGGGGATGCAGTATTTAGCACAAAGTGGTTTAAAAATAGATGAGCTAAAACATATTCAATGGATTGCGGTGGGACAGGCGACGGCTAATCGTCTTCACGACTATGGGATTGAAGCGCATGTTCCTGAGGTTGAAACTTCCGAGGGAATGCTTAACTTACCTCTCCTTCATTGTATGCAAAAATCAGGTAGCGTGGCTTTTTGGAGAGGTGAAGGCGGCCGTCAATTTATGATGGAAACTTTGCAACAGCAAGGAATTCAGATTTTAAATTTTGTTCTATATCGCCGGCAGTGTCCGCAAGCTTCATATTCGACACTCAAACATCTGACACAGAATTCAAATTATAATTTAGATAAATGGCTCGTCTTAATTACCAGTGAGGCGAGCTGGAAATACTGGTTAGAGCTTTGTTTAAAAAATAAGGTACAACCTGATTGCGTATATTTAGTTTTAGGACCACGCCTTTTTCAACTTGTTAAAGACTATCGCGATCAGCAACAAGCTCATTTTCACATTATTCAACTTGAAAATTTATCGCCTTCGGGGATGATTCATCACATTCAGGCATTATAAGGATTCGTATGAGAAAACTTGTTTCTATCATCATTTTGCTGGGCATCGCTTGGGTGGCTAAGCTCAGCTACGATATGTGGCAAATTTCTCGTACCGTTCCTGAACTTCAGCAAAGCTTGCTACAATCTGAACAGCAATATGCCAATTTGAATGATCAATTGGTTGCTTTGCAAAGACAAATTCAAAATCAACCAAGTCATAATTCTAAAACAACGCCTTTAGCAACGACTGAAGTTGTTCAAACCGGAATTGCACCGACCGTATTAATTAAACAAAAATTAGAGTTAATCCAGTTTGCAATTGACCAACAGCAATTTATTTATGCTGTAGATCATCTAACCCAACTACAGCAGACCCTACCACAATATGGAATTGCTCCCGCATTACAACACAGCTTAAATCAGGCTCTTGAGCAAGATAAGCAGGCCATTCAACAATTTGTACTTGCTCAAAATCAGCGACATCAACTCATTGATGATTTACTTCAGAATATTGATAAAAATATTCAGCAAGCCTTAAAACAGCCTAAATTTGAGATGGATCAATCCGAGGCTGTGTCATGGTGGAAAAAATGGTTCCGTATTGAGAAAGTAGAAACGCCGTCTATTAATTTAATGAACCGAAGTGTAGTGCTTAAAGAAGTGCAATTAAGGCTATTAATTGCTGAGCAAGCTTTAAACCAAGGAAAAATGGCTGAATATCAAAATGAGTTGCAGACAGTAATGCAAAAACTAAATGAATTACCCGATGCGACTAGCCAACAACTCAAAACCCGTATTGCTAAAGTGGCACATTTATCTGTAGTGCCTGTTCCTAAATTATCGACACTTGGTCTAATCGGCTCATAAGGAGGACACATGAAGCATCTCCTGTGGGTTTACTTTTTAATTAGCTTAGTCCTTTTCGCAGCCTTGGCTTTATTCAGTTATGGCTATGGTATGGGATATGTTTATATTTACTGGCGGCAATTGCAATTGCAAACAAATGTATGGGGATTAGTCTTTACGTTTGTTGTGATGAGCTTTATTGCTCAGGTGATATGGCTCTGGATTAAGCGTTATTCTTCTCGGGAACAAAGAAAGAGAGAGAATATTTTTCAGTTTAAAAACCTTCATCCGTATGAACAATTAGGTATTGTCTGGTTATTAGAGGCTGCTGAAGATCAACGGGTATTTATCGAACGTGTTTTTACTCAATCAGGCCTTCTAAAAAATATTATTGATGCCAAATTTCTAGTTTTAAGTGGAGATTACCAAAAAGCTTTAGAGGCCTTGGATCAATCCCCACCAATGGCTTTTGAGTTAGCAGAATTACAGCGTATTGAAATATTCTTGGCACAAAACGAAGCTGAACGTGCCTTAACCCATCTTGAGTTTTTATATCAGCATCAGTTATCGCCATGGCTTGAAGAGATTGAGACAGCATATCAACAACGTTTAACGGCGCTTTGGGGGCAGCTTGCTTTACAACAACCATGGGTATACTTGCGTTCTATGAAATATGGTTTGTTGGACGCTGAACATCGTGATTTATGGCTACAACAACTTCTTCAACAGTTTGATCAAGCTTCAATTGATGATTTACAAGCATTGCAACAGCGCTATCTAGATTTAGAGTCAGAAATTCAAACCAGACCTTATAGCAGTAAATTGTTATGGTTAAAACTTTTGGCCCGTATGCCAGAAATGAGTATTCAGCATGAAGCATTAACCTTGCATTTACTCAAAGAGCAATTCGATCCGGACGTATTTTACTTATGGTTTCAGCAACAATTGCTTAAGCAGGTTCCTGACTATGCCGATGTTGAAGAAAAGATTAATCAATTTGAATCTCAATATATGAATTTGCCAGTTTTAACATTTGCAAAATGGCATGTTTACATGGCAACAGGTCGTCAAGCTGAAGCAGAAATATTATTAAGTTTATACCCTGATAATATTTTAATGAGCTATTTACGTATTAAATCAACCTTAAAAGAAGATGATGAGTTAATCAAACAGTTAAACCTAATCTTTGAAAATGATGCGAATTTTTTAAAATTTAAAATCTGAGGTAAAAATGAAAGAACTGTCTGTCTACCCTGTAATATACGACCAGAAAGTAGCATGGGGAGATATGGATGCTTTTGGCCATGTCAATAATGTGCAATATTATAGATATATTGAAAGCTCACGTATTTTATATATGGAAAATGTAAATATATTAACTCCAAATATATATACTGTTGTTGCTTCAAGTCAGTGCAAATATTTAAAACCTGTGTTTTATCCAGATGTATTGAAAGTAGGGGTTCGTGTAGAAGAGCTACGTAAGAGCGCGTTCCGTATGGCTTATATATTATGGAGTGAATCGCAGCAGCAAATTGTTGCTACAGGTGAAGCAGTTATGGTTTGTGTGAATAAAATGACAGGATTAAAATGTGAAATACCAAGTGAAGTAAAAAGTAAAATTATTGAATTAGAAAAATCAGTTGGGCATGATTTAATACATTTAGCTTAAATAAATATTAAGAAAATATATTACAATTATAATTGCTAATGTAATTAAAAAGTAAATTTATAGCGTTATTCTGATGAACTTGACTTTCAAACTATTGCTTATTGAATAGAATATAAATATGATTGGTTATGATTTAATGTTTTTAAATTTTGTCTGTATTATTTGAATTGTCAGTAAGACTGGAGTATTTATTAATGAAACCGGATATTAGTGAATTATCTGTTGAAGAGTTAAAACGCTTACAAGAAGAAGCAGAAGCTTTAATTGCAAGCAAAAAAGATCAAGCAATCGAAGATGCTTATAATCAAATTATCGAAATTGCTGAAAATGTAGGTTTTAGTGTTGAACAGCTTCTAGAATTTGGCGCTCAAAAACGTAAGAAAACAACACGTAAATCTGTAGAACCACGTTACCGTAACAAAAACAATGCTGAAGAGACTTGGACTGGTCGCGGTAAACAACCACGTTGGTTAGTTGCTGAAATTGAAAAAGGTGCAAAACTTGAAGATTTCTTAATCTAATTGTATTGCCTCTTAAAAAGCCAAGCGATTCTGCTTGGCTTTTTTATTTTTAAAAAGAATTAAAAAAATTTTATTTTAAATATGAATATTCAATAAGGTGCTTGAGTTGCTAATTAAGAGCATTGTTGAGACTAAATTTTCATTTAGCAAGATCAATCGTAAATTTCATGATTTTGTCATACGTTCAACTTATAGTCTTTAGCGAGACGCCAAGCCCGATTGCTTGGTTTTTTTATATGAAGTGAATTGGCGATGTTGAAAAAGTATGCATAATGTCAGACTAGAGAGGAACTCTCATATAAGGATGATAATTTGCATGTTGGTAAGGCTGAATGAAGAAAAAGTCTAAGCAATGGAAGTGGTGGTTTTTTGCCCTCATTGCATTTTTAATTTTTATTATTTTACAGATTCCGGCGACTTGGCTTATCTCTAAATTTTCAAAGAATAATCAAACTGTCCATAATGTAAGTGGCAACATCTGGCAGGGGCAGGCAGACTGGCACCGTGGAACGTTACGAGGCACTATCCACTGGAAAACGAGACCGCTAGACTTACTTTTATTACGCTTTGCTGCAAATGTTGATATTCATAGTGGTAATACGCAATTAACGGGGATTATGGCGTATGGTTTTGGAAAAAAAGTTATTGTAAGGGATATGAATGGCCAGATTGCTCCAGAAACACTGAAGCAAATTGTAAATTGGCAATGGCCTGTAAACAGTATTCAACTTAAAGATATCCAATTTAATTATAAAAAAGAGCAAGGCTTTGCGGCAGTTGATGGGCAATTGCATTGGGGTGGTGGGGCGCTCATTTATAATATTGGTGATCGTCAAGATCGTATGAATATGCCTTCTTTAAGTGGGCAGTTGACTGACCAGAACGGACAACTACAAGTGGACATCCGTGATCAGCGTAATCAAAAAATGGCCAATCTTTTACTAGATGCCAATATGATGCTGGATGTTCAGCTCACACAGCGTTTATTACTCAATGTTCCATCATATGACGGTAAAGCCGGTTTGGATACTTTTGTCATTAGTTCTCGCCAACCATTATTACAAGGTGGCAACTAATGAAAGTATGGATTGATAAATTACAGCAATTGCAATGGCAAAAATTAGATCGACTGAGTGTAGTGGTCCTTGCCATTTTAATTTTGTGGTTATGTTGGAAACTCGCTTCATTTTTTTGGTTGGTGATTGCGCCTCCTCAACTGATGCAATTTGATCGGGTAGAACTCGGTTCTCAACAACCACAAATACCAAATATTAGTACTTTTTCACTTTTTAACGAACCTTCTGCCAATGCGGCTCAAGAAAGCGTGAATTTAGAATTGCAGGGTGTAATGGTCGGCTATCCAAACCGGTTTTCCTCTGCTGTTATTAAAATTGATAATACTGCTGAGCGTTATCGAGTTGGTGAAACCATTGGTTCAACTTCTTACCAATTGGCAGAGGTGTATTGGGATCATGTTGTGTTGAGTCAAGGAAATGGCAGTACCCGTGAACTTCAGTTCAAAGGTTTGCCAAATGGTTTATATCAACCGATGACTCCGGATGCTTCACAACAAAGTGCTACACCGTCTCAACCTACAGAGCCTATGAATACGGCCCAACAGGCATTGGGACAAGCGATCCAGCAGATGCAAGGTAACCGAGAGCAATACCTCCGAGATATGGGGGTAAGTGGTAACTCAGGTGAAGGCTATGAAGTTACAGAACGTACACCGACTGCACTTAGAAATAAGTTAGGTTTAAGACCTGGCGATCGAATTGTCTCTTTGAATGGTCAAGCGGTTGGGCAAGGGCAAACGGATGTGCAATTACTTGAGCAGGCTCGTCGAGCAGGGCAAGTAAAAATAGAAATAAAACGTGGTGATCAAGTGATGACCATACAACAAAATTTTTAGTGATAACACGTCACCATAAGAGTTAGGAAATATCGCGAGTTATGGCTTTATTGAATCATCAACGTCCACTTTGGGCATTACTTGCAGCAGCCCCATTGATTGCGACAGTAAGTAGCAGTGCCTATGCCCAAACATGGAAGATCAATTTACGTGATGCTGACTTAACTGCCTTTATTAATGAAGTTGCAGACATTACAGGAAAGAACTTCGCTGTAGATCCGAGAGTACGTGGTAATGTCACGGTTATTTCTAATAAGCCATTAAATAAAGATGAAGTTTATGACCTATTTCTTGGGGTCTTAAATGTAAACGGGGTGGTTGCAATTCCGTCTGGTAATACCATTAAGCTTGTACCGGATAGTAATGTTAAAAACTCGGGAATTCCTTATGATTCTAGAAATAGGGTTCGTGGTGATCAAATCGTTACACGTGTGATTTGGCTGGAAAATACTAATCCAAATGACTTAATTCCAGCACTTCGTCCCTTAATGCCGCAATTTGCACATATGGCGGCAATTGCAGGAACCAATGCACTTATTGTTTCTGATAGAGCGGCGAATATTTATCAACTTGAAAATATTATTCGTAACTTGGATGGAACTGGGCAAAATGATATTGAAGCGATCACGCTTCAGTCGAGCCAAGCAGAAGAAATTATTACCCAGCTTGAAGCGATGAGCGCAACAGGCGCATCTAAAGATTTTAGTGGTGCCCGTATTCGTATTATTGCTGATAATCGGACAAACCGTATTTTAATAAAAGGTGATCCGCAAACACGTAAACGTATTCGTCATATGATTGAGATGCTGGATGTACCTTCGGCAGATCGTTTAGGTGGCTTAAAAGTTTTCCGTTTGAAATATGCCAGTGCTAAAAACTTGTCTGAAATTTTGCAAGGCTTAGTCACAGGACAGGCAGTATCTTCATCGAATAATAGTAATAATTCATCTAACTCATCGAATCCGATTAATAGTTTAATTGGTAATAACCAGAATTCTGGTTCAAATACATCGGGTTCAAATGGTGCCTCAATTTCAACTCCTGCAATTAACCTAAACGGTAATTCGAACAGTAGTAATCAGAACAATATCACCAGCTTTAATCAAAACGGTGTGAGTATTATTGCAGATAATGCTCAGAACTCATTGGTAGTTAAAGCTGATCCCCAATTAATGCGTGAAATTGAGTCTGCAATTCAGCAACTTGACGTTCGCCGTCAACAAGTACTCATCGAAGCTGCAATTATTGAAGTCTCTGGAGATGATGCAGATCAACTTGGAATTCAATGGGCACTCGGTGATTTATCTAGTGGGATTGGTTTACTTAGCTTTAGTAATGTAGGGGCGAGTTTATCTTCTATCGCTGCTGGTTATTTATCGGGTGGTTCGGCTGGAGCTGCATCTGCTATCGCTAATGGAGCTAATAAAGGTAATGGTGCGACTTTAGGATTGGGCAATTTTGATAATTCTCGTAAGGCATATGGTGCACTAATTCAGGCTCTCAAAACCAATACTAAATCAAACTTACTTTCGACACCGTCCATTGTGACGATGGATAATGAAGAAGCTTATATTGTTGTAGGTCAGAACGTTCCATTTGTCACAGGGTCGGTCACTACCAATAGTACAGGTATCAATCCCTATACAACTGTTGAGCGTAAAGATGTCGGTGTGACCTTGAAAGTTGTTCCACATATCGGTGAAGGGGGTACTGTTCGTTTAGAAGTAGAGCAAGAAGTTTCTGCTGTTCAAGATAGCCGTGGGCAAGCAGCTGACTTGGTGACAAGTAAACGCGCTATTAAAACAGCTGTTTTAGCTGAGCATGGGCAGACTGTGGTGCTAGGTGGATTGGTGTCGGATGACACTTCGCTTTCAAGACAAGGTATACCTGGTTTAAGTAGTATTCCTTATGTTGGGCGATTGTTCCGATCAGATAACAGAAGCAATGTAAAACGTAACCTTCTCGTTTTTATTCACCCAACAATTGTGGGCGATGCAAATGATGTACGCCGTTTATCTCAGCAGCGCTATAATCAACTTTATAGCTTGCAATTGGCTATGGATAAAAATGGCAACTTTGCAAAATTACCTGAGCAAGTTGATGATATTTATAACCAAAAAATGACCCCGCCGAGTATTGCCTCTAAGCCAAAAAATTATCAACAGGTTCCATCAGGTGGTAAAAGTTCGACCATAACTACGCCGGTAGCTGTAGAACCTACCGTCCAAAAGCAAACACTACAGTTGCCTGATCCCGAAATTAATCGTACTAAAAATACAGTAACAACAACGACACTGCGTCCAAGCACAGCGCCGTAGTAGCATGTTATGATTAATAAAAAATGAATAGGACATAGGCATGACTTGGAAATTACAAGCAATTACTGGTGAATTTACTGGCCAAGAAATTAAAGTTGATCGTGATATGTTGGTGGGACGTCATCAAGATGCCGATTTATTACTACAGGCTGCTGAAATTTCACGACGCCATGCAGCATTGCTGTTAAAAGATCAAGCGCTATGGGTGCAAGACCTTAATTCATCGAATGGTACGTTTGTAAACGATATTCGTATTGAGCAAGAAAAACAGTTGCATGATGGTGATATTGTTCAATTCGCAAGTTTAAAATTTTCAGTTTTCGCCCCTGCACAAGAAAGTACTGATTTAGCTGAAATTGAGGTAGAGCCAGTACAAACTGCACCAACACAAGATTTAAGCGATCAAGGTATGCCAAGTATTGCGGAGCGTGCAGCAGAAACTGAAGTGAGTCGTGATGGAATGCCTCAGCGAGTTTCTGTACCAAAACCAGCACCGATTCCTGAAGGGGTGGATATTCATCCTCAGCCAGAACAAACTCCTGTTGCTATTGAGGAGCCAGTTTTTCGAGTTGCTGAAGAGAAAGAGCAGCAGAAGAATGCATCTATTGGTCTAGTGACCATTATTATTTTAGTGATTTTAGCTGTATTGGCGTGGTTATTCTTTAAATAATTCGTTGGTGCTTTTACAATCAAGGCATGCTAAACGCATGCCTTTTTAATTTTGAGTAGAAGAAAATGTCTGTTGCACAACTAAGTAAGCGCGATTTAATTTTATTTGATCTAGATGGAACGTTGGTTGACTCCGCTGCCGATTTATATCGGTCTATGAACTTAAGTTTGCAATCACTCAGTTGGCCATTGGTAACAGAAGCACAAATACGGGAATGGGTAGGTAAAGGGGCTTCAAAACTTTGCGAAAGTGTTCTGCTTCATATATTTGGAAAATTAGATGTTGAACAACATAAAGTTTTATTACAGAAATTTGTAGAGGTATATGGTGCGGAGCTGTGTGTGAATACTCAAATTTACCCAGGCGTACCTGAGTTTTTAAAACATTGCCAAACTTTGAATATCAAAATGGCATGTGTGACTAATAAGCCTGTCAAACTTGCTCAAGGGTTACTGGATGCGCTAGAGCTTTCTTCTTATTTTCAAGTTGTACTTGGAGGAGATAGCTTACCTGAAAGAAAGCCGCACCCACTACCATTATTGCATTGCATGGAAAGCCTAAAAATATCTGCTTCACAATCATTAATGATTGGCGACTCAAGTAATGATATTGAAGCTGCACGCCGTGCTGGAATTGATTGTATTGTGGTTAGCTATGGCTATAATCATGGAGAGAATATCTATGATTGCCAACCTCAGCAAGTTGTTGATAGTCTTGCTGAGTTAATTGTCTAATGAAGAAAATGGAGATAAGAATGAATAAGCGTATGGTTTTTCGATGGCGTGTCTAAACCGAATCTAGAAAAACACACTTTTAAATCGAAACCATATTAGAGAAGATTCATGACAACATTAGCGCAATTCGAGCAACTTAAGGCTGCTGGTTACAATACTATTCCTGTTTATCGTCAGCGTTTAGCGGATACAGAAACCCCATTATCTGTTTTTGCTCGTTTTAAGGATCAAACACAGGCTTACTTATTTGAGTCTGTTGAAGGGGGGGAAAACTGGGCGCGCTACTCTATGATTGGTTTAGGCGAATCAACAGTTTTTTCCTGTAACGCTGGTGTTTTATCTATACAACATGCTGACGGATCAGTAACACAGCAAAATTGTCTAGACCCATTCCAATATATCCGTGAATTCCAAAAACAATTTAAAGTTCCTACGGCTAAACTCTTACCAGACTTACCAAGCTTTACGGGCGGCTTGGTGGGTTATTTGGGCTACGATGCTGTCCGCTACATCGAGCCACGTTTAAAGAATGTACCTACGGCTGATCCGATTACGCTACCAGATTTATGGTTGATGCTCTCAAAGACAGTCATTGTTTTTGACAATCTTAAAGATACGCTATTTTTAATTGTGCATGCGGATACAGAGCAGAGTAATGCTTATGAAGACGCTCAGCAAAAATTAGATCAATTAGAACAGTTGTTGGCGACTCCAGTTAGTTTGCAAGCGCAACCACATACGCCTCCGCATTTTGAATCAATTACTGGTAAAGCAAAATTCTTAGAGACGGTAGAGAAGGTTAAAGAGTATATCCGTGCAGGCGATGTGATGCAGGTTGTACCTGGGCAGCGTATGGTTTCTGATTTTGATGGAGAAGCTTTACAGGTTTACCGTGCATTACGTCATTTAAATCCATCACCTTATCTATTCTTGGTTCAAGGGCAAACGATTACTGATAAAAAACCATTTCATATTGTTGGCTCATCACCGGAAATTTTATCTCGTTTAGAAAATGGTATTGCTACAGTTCGACCTTTGGCAGGAACTAGACCGCGCGGTAAAACTAAAGAAGAAGATATAGCATTAGAAAAAGATTTGCTGTCTGATGAAAAGGAGATTGCTGAACATTTAATGCTGATTGATCTTGGGCGAAACGATGTAGGGCGCGTATCGAAAATAGGTAAAGTCCAAGTCACGGATCAAATGGTGATTGAGCGCTATTCACATGTCATGCATATTGTTTCAAATGTACAAGGTGAAGTGCGTGATGATATCGATGCACTTGATGTATTTAAAGCCACCTTTCCGGCAGGAACGTTATCAGGTGCCCCAAAAATTCGTGCAATGGAAATTATTGATGAAGTAGAGCCTGTGAAAAGGGGAGTTTTTGGCGGGGCTGTTGGTTATTTGGGATGGCATGGTGAAATGGATATGTCAATTGCAATCCGTACTTGTGTTATCCGTGACAAAAAGGTGTATGTACAGGCTGGTGCAGGGCTAGTTGCTGACTCAAATCCAGAATCTGAGTGGAATGAAACCCAAATAAAAGCTCGCGCAGTGATCAAAGCGGTTGAATTATCGTCAAACGGATTGATTTTATGAGTTTTTAGCGGTTTTTTTTAAAAAACCGCTTGCATCGTTTGGAAGTTTTGCTAAACTGCACACCGTTCCGATACGAAACGTACGAAACACTAAGAAACGCCGGCATAGCTCAGTTGGTAGAGCAACTGACTTGTAATCAGTAGGTCCACAGTTCGAATCCGTGTGCCGGCACCATTTTAAAGTGTTAAGTTAATTGAGTAAAGAACGGCACTGTAGATAAGTGCGATATTGGTGAGATTCCCGAGCGGCCAAAGGGGGCAGACTGTAACTCTGTTGCGAAAGCTTCGAAGGTTCGAATCCTTCTCTCACCACCATCTCTAAACTTCGAGTGAAGTGGTTATTACCAACGTTGCGGGAGTAGCTCAGTTGGTAGAGCGGCAGCCTTCCAAGCTGCATGTCGCGAGTTCGATCCTCGTCTCCCGCTCCATCGAAGGATAGTCGCTCTTATAGCTCAGTGGTAGAGCACTCCCTTGGTAAGGGAGAGGTCTCGAGTTCAAATCTCGATAAGAGCTCCAGATATTAAAGTTTAATGTGGATTTCCACAAAGTTTTCAAAAAGCAGGCTATATAGTCTGCTTTTCAAGTATTAGGTGTCTAGTTTTTTTAGGCGATATGTCGATAAACTGAGTTAGCTCAGCGCCATTTGTAGGTGGTTCGACGTAAACGAGGAAGATCATCATGGCTAAA
>NZ_JAVIMT010000066.1:0-61469 GCF_031196675.1 Acinetobacter sp. 148
CCCTGCAGGCAATGCAGGTACAGATACAGCAGTGGTGACCATTGATACCACAGCACCAACGCTTGCGATTATCACTGATGATCTAGCTCTTGCAGCTGGTGAAACAGCGAACATTAGCTTCATATTCAGTGAAGCAGTAACAGGCTTTGATGCAAATGACATCACTCTTATTGGCGGTACGTTGAGTGCATTGGTTACAACTGACAACATCACGTGGACAGCAGTGTTCACACCAGATGGTACAGGCACAGCACCAAGCATTAGTGTGGCTAATGGTACTTATACAGATCTTGCTGGTAACTTGGGTACAGGTGATGTACTCGATGGTACAGACGGCTTTATCGTTGATATTATTGCGCCAGTAGTCGGCTTCACAAATGTAACTACTAATGATGATACGCCACCATTGACTGGTACGATTGATGATCCTACCGCGACTGTTGTAGTGACTGTTGATGGGTTGAACTATAATGCGACCAACAACGGTGACGGTACTTGGACGCTTGCGGACAATACACTTCCTTCATTAATCGATGGTCCACATAATGTAAGTGTAACTGCAACAGACCCTGCGGGTAATGTATCGATTCCTGCAACTGGTACGGTAACGATTAGTTCGTCTAGTATCATTGCTTTCGATAACACTGATACAGCTGTACTTGCTCCTCAACCATTGCTTGTACAAGATGATGCAGCACTAGGTAGTAATACCTACCTAGCACTTGTATCGCTTGCTGGACTTGATTTGCAGTTAGGATCTGAGTCAATCGGCTTTACAGTAGGTGCTGGTCAAGAAGGTAATGCGACATTTACTTACAGTGCTTTAATTGGAGTAGATGCATTATCAGACTACTCTCTGGTAGTTCAAAAATTTGACACAACGACTGGTCAATGGACTGCAATTTATGGCGGTGGCCAAGCAGATATTCTTGATCTCACGCTATTAGGTTCAACACCTGGTGTAGTGATTGATGGGTTAGAAGAAGGTCAATACCGTGCATTCATGACTTACAACGGTCTTCTAGGTATTGGTTTACTTGGCACCTTAACAGGCACAATGGATGTTTATGACACAACACAAGTAGGTGGTTACTACACTGAAGTTGCTGAAGGTAACGTCATCACAGAAATAAATGATGCAGGTGAGGTAGATGTTGTAACTCCAACAACAGTTATAAGTGAGGTTAATGGTCAGCCTGTTGTAGCAGATGGCACGAGCATCACTGGTACTTACGGTACATTAGTGATCAATTTGGATGGTTCATACACTTATACGCCTACTGCTAGTGCGGCAGGTGTAGGACAAACAGATCAGTTTACCTATACCTTAACTGATCCTGTAACTGGTGATACGGCTCAAGCAAACCTCAATATTCAATTGAGTTCTGTGAAAGCTGTGGATAATGTTGTAACTGCAGAAATCAACCCAGAACCGTTGCTAGTTGCAGATGATGTTGCTCTAGGCACTTCAACTTACCTTGCAGCAGTATCGTTAGCTGGTCTGGACTTACAATTGCTTGGTAACGACGCAATTGAGTTTACTGTTGATCCAAACCGCGAAGGTACAGCAACGTTCACATTCGATGCGATAATCACAGCAGATTTACTCAGTGATTATGCGATTGTTGTTCAGAAATTTGATGAAGCAACAGGCCAATGGGTATCGATCGGTGGTACTAACCCAGAAGCATCACTCATCGATCTATCACTAATCGGTGGTACGCCAACAGCTGTGCTTGAAGGATTGGATGCTGGTCAGTACCGCGCGTTCATCGGATATGAAGGCTTGCTAGGTGTAGGTTTAGGCGGAACATTAACTGGTACGATGGATGTCTACAATCCATACATCGTGGCTGGTTACTCTGTTGAACCGATCTCTGGTAATGTCATCAAAGATGCGAGCCTCACTGGTGAAGTTGATGCAGCAAGCAGTAGTGCTGTGATCTCTCAAGTGAATGGTGTTGCGGTTGACCCAGTTGCTGGTGCAACAATTACTGGTACATACGGTACATTGGTGATTGACCAAGATGGCAACTACACTTATACACCGACTGTAAATGGAGCAAACCTAGGTCAGGTAGATCAATTTACCTACACCTTGCTTGATCCTGTAACGGGTAACACTTCTGAGGCAACACTTTACGTTCGTCTCGATAGTGACAGTGTAGATATGACTTGGAACGATGCAGATCCATCTCAACCAGCTGTAATTACTAGTCCGCTTCCAGTAGATGCGATGGATAACGTTGCTTCAGCTGAAATAGACATGGTTTATCCAGTAACGACTGAGGTACTTGATAATGCGATTAGCTACAACTGGTTACTCGGTGTAGGTGGAATTGTTATCGGTTCTAAAGAAGGTACAGCGACATTTACAGTTGATCCAGGTAATCTGACTGATGCGATTATTGCAGTGAACTTTGGTTCGGTTGCTACGGTTGTCGATGGTTTACATGTGGTATTAACACGATTAAATCCAGATGGCACTCGTACTGTAGTTGCAGATAGTTCTGATACTGGTGTGATTGACTTGTTAGGTATCTTTGGTTCTGAAGTTCAATTCAAGATTGATAACTTAAGTGCTGGTACTTACGAGTTGTTCATGGAAAGCAATACACTTCTTACAGCTCTAGGTAGTGTTACTGCGGATATCACGCTGAATCATGGTGATATCACTCAACCGCCTGTACTGGTTGTTGACCCAGTAACTGGTAATGTACTCGCTGATGATAACTCGGCTGTTTACGGTACAAACTATGTGCCAGATTACATTACAACAACTTCAGTAGTAACTGCTGTTACAGCTGAAAATGGTAATACAACTACAGTTGTAGTGGGTACTCCAGCAACGGTTGTAGGGGTATATGGAACTCTGACTATTAATGCAGATGGTACTTATAGCTATCAGGCAACTGCGGATATGGCGAATGTAGGTAAAGTTGATAGCTTCACTTACACAGTGACAGATCCTGTAACAGGTAGAACTGATACTGCTACATTACATGTTCAAGTCGGTTCGCCAGATGTTGATGTAACTTGGAATACAGCAGATCCTTCGGCAGATGCTACACTTCCAACACCATCAGTAACAGCTGATACAGATGATGCAACAATCAGCATGGCACCAGTGGTAGATCCAGTTGTAGATGTTGCGAGTGGTAACGTGACCATTGGTAACTTGGCTGGCTTCCCACCACTACCTGTATTAAGCAGTACAGTAACCTCTAGTCAGTTTACAATAGCTGCAAATACAGTAAGTGATGTACATGTACAGTTGAACTATACAGCATCGTTAAGCTTGTCGGCTCTTCCAACGACTGGATATACAATTCAGCAATTGGTTGGTGGAACATGGGTAAATACAGCGTACTCTGGTTCTGCGACAGCATTGGCAGGTGTGTTGGGTGCCCCAGCATATTCAGCAGATGTACCTCATTTGTCAGAAGGGACTTACCGTGTAGTATTCAGCTTATCAAGTCTGATTTCTCTAGGTACTGTAACTCTAGACTCTGTAGTGACAACTACAGCGACTCATCTAGACCAATACACACCAGATGGTCAAACAGACTGGATTACTGGAAATGTCCTTACTAATGATGTCGTAGAAGGTACTCAGCTCTACGTAATGAACTCAACAACTGGTACTTATGAACTAGCTGCTGGTCAAGGAGTCAATACAGGTGAAGGTACGTTGTATCTATACAATGATGGTTCTTACTTCTACAAACCATTAGACAGCGCTGCAAATGCGACAGTTGATGTGATTGATTACAAGTTAGTTTCGGTGATTGATGGTAGTGAATACACTTCTTCATTGACAATTAACTTGAGTCAAGAGTTGAATAGCCTTGCAGTGAGTACTGCGGCAAATGATACATTTGCTCTTGGTAACGGCTCTGATACCTTGATCTACAACACATTAACAGCTGCAAGCGTAACTAATGCAACTGGTGGCAATACAACGGCTGGTGGTGTAGATGTATGGACTGACTTCCATGTAGGTAATACTGCAACGGATGATCAGGCTGATAAGATTGACCTAAGCAACTTGTTGATTGGTTCACAAACTAACTTAACAATCGGTCAATATGTATCTGTAAGTTACGATGCTGCGTCTCAAACTGCGACAATCAGCGTAGACCGTGATGGTGGATTACTCGTAGAAGGTACTTACACTGAAACACCATTGCTTCAATTGACTAACCTCACTGGTCCAGTCACATTGAATGACTTGATCAACAATGGTCAAATCATTTTCTAATCTGACAATCGATTTATAAAAAGAGAACCCTAGGGTTCTCTTTTTTTATGTTTAAACAATACGTTAACCTAGCTTTGAAAGAGTTCATGCTATGATGCATTGAGAATTTTATAGAACAACAAATAACGGATAGGGACTTAATTCGAGTGGCGGTATTTTTAGACTTCAAAAGACAGCTCAAGCTTTGGTTAGAACATATCGTTCACCATGTTTCAGACCTTCAAGAAGAAACTATTTTATTTATATCATTTGGCCCTAAAGATCACAGATGTAGCGTATGGCATAGTGAAAAAACAGTGCTTACACAAGCAACTCTACAATTATTTGATTTTATTGATGATCAGTTTTCGCCAGATCAACTTCCAGACTACATAAAAATTGATGTTGCGTACAATTTAGAAAAGCAAAGTTGGAACCAAATAGAGCAGCAGGTTCATCACCAATTTCACAATAATCATTACCGCAGAGGTATTGGATTTGATGATTCCTGTTCGGTAGCTTTTCTGGAGCAAGAAATATATGGAAAAGCCATTATTCGGGGCTTAAGTTATGACAAGCCGAACTTTTTTGATGAAACAAATCTGAACTATGCAATTAAACAAAAATATTGTGCAACAAAGCCGGAAATTAAACTTCAGTCACTACAAGAAGTGTGGACTTTCGATACCTATGCAACTTTTTATGAAAATGGACAATTTATTAATTTAGCAAGTCGCTACGATGCAAATGGTATTAGAGCCATTGCTAGCAATAAAAAACAGCACTTTAGAGACCTCATTGAAAAAAATGCAGCGTTTTTACATAGCCAGATTCAAGAAAATGGCAAATTCATTTATGGATATTTTCCTGCTTATGATCGTGATATACGGAACTATAATACGGTACGTCACTGTACTTCGCTTTACGCGCTTTTAGAGACTTTTGAAGTACAAGATAAACCTGAATACTGGCCTAAAATTGTTGCAGCAATTCAATACGCACTTACTACTTTCTATAAAGAAAAAGACCCAATAACTGCGTTTATGATTGATGGTAAAGAAGGGGAGCTAGAAATTAAATTAGGTGCAAATGCCGCAGCTATTTTAATGTTAACGAAATATCAAGAAATCACAGGAAAAGATGATTATTTAAAATATGCGGAGAAACTTGCTCATGGTATTTTAGAATTAGTGGATCCGGATGGATTAACTACTCATGTATTAAATTATCCAAATTATGATTTAAAAGAAAAGTTCAGAATCATTTATTATGATGGAGAAGCAGCATTAGCTTTATTAAGGTTATATCAAATTAATCAGGATAAAAGATTATTAGACACAGTTAAGTTAATGTTTGAAAATTTTATTCATAAAAGATATGAAAAATATCATGATCACTGGTTAAGTTATTGTACCAATGAGCTTACAAAAATATGCCCTGAAGAAAAATATTTTATTTTTGGTTTAAATAATTATTTAAAACATTTTATTTTTATTCGAAATAGAAAAACAACATATGCCACTTTATTAGAAATGCTAATGGCAGCCTATAAAATGGTTAATCGTTTAAAAGAGCAAGGCCATAATGCACTTTTTGAACAAGCATATATGTCTGAGTTAAAAAAACTCATTACATTTCGAGCCGAATTTCAAACCACAGGTTTTTTCTATCCAGAAATAGCCATGTATATGGCTCGACCAGATAAAATATTGCATGCTTTTTATGTACGGCATGATCGCTTTAGAGTAAGAATTGATGATCAGGAACACAACCTTTCTGGTTATATTGCCTACGTAAAAGATTTCGAAGGGGGGGAGATATGACTTACCCTCTATTTGAACTTAAGCTGCTAGCTGCTCTTGATCATGCTCAATTTGAAGAGGCAATTTGGGCATTTGAAATTGATGGAGACATTTCTACATTATTACTGATTGATTATGCATTAGAACAATTCCATCAAAAAAAAGTTCAAGCTGATGAAATCTATCGGGTTCCTGAACAAAAAATTAAGAAAATTGGTGAACAAAATTTAGGTCTAGAAAAAAATGAATCATATACATTTGCCGAGCTCTTACAATTCTTAATTTTTACTCAGGCAAATGATGTTAAAGATGCCTTAAGCAATATGCTGTTGGGTTCTGTTGAGCAAACACAATTGATCTTGTCTAAAAGAGCAGAATATTACCAGTTAGCTTTAAGAGCACCTAATCAATTAAAAAATCTATTTTTGTTGGTAAAACACATTTATAGCTATCCAGCCGAGCTGAAAAAACTTTTCTTTATTAGAACACTTTCTTTTAAAAATAAAGTATATCAACCGATTACGCCTTTGCTTGGTCATCCGGTACTCACTTCGGTTTTATATATCTCACATACCTTTAGACAGATTTATATCACTTATTCCGAACATAACCGGAGCATTGGTTTTTTCTCTTTTCTGGATGATATTCACCGTCTGGAGCATTTGGTTCCTTACTATCATTATTTTCAAGAAGGGCATGTTGAGGCAAAAAAATATTCTTCTCAAACAGGTATTATCAATATTCTTGGAGATACCTATTTTGGTGAAATGTATACCGAAAAGCGTAAGTCTAGAGGGCAAACAGATGCCTTACAGCAATATGGATATCATTATTCATTTGAAAAAATACAGCCCTTTTTAGGTAAAAATGACATCAACATCGCTAACTTTGAAGCAGTATTTTCTTTAGAAAATCAATCGCCGTTAAAAGATAAAAAGTCATTTGTTTTAAAAGCAGATGCTAAAAAAACATTAGAAGAATTTAAGCGCATTCATCTAAATTATTTGGTTTTGGCAAATAACCATTTGAAAGATTACGGTGAGCAAGGATTAGCCTATACATTACAACAGTTGGATCAGGCGAGTATTTCTTATATTGGCGCTGGACTGAACCAGAAAGATGCTCACAATTACTTTGAAATCACTTTTGAGACTAAGCACTATGCGATTTTTAATGGTTATTGGCATAGAGACGCGGCCTATCTGGATTATGACTTTTATGCGTTAGGATCAAGAAGTGGAGTAGCTTGCTTAAATGGCGTTTTACTTGAACAAATAATGCGTTATAAGCAGGCTCACCCAGAACGCAAAATTATTGTTATTTGTCATTGGGGTGTCGACTTTAAGCCTATTACAAAAGACCAAACTAAACTCGCGACTATTCTTACTCAAGCAGGAGCGGATCTGATCGTTGGTCATGGTGCTCATACTATTCAACCAATCCAGATCATCAATCAAAAGCCTGTTGTTTTTAATATAGGCAATGCAGTCTTTAATAGTGACGGTGAATATGAACAGCAAAATGCTTTGCCATTTGGCTGTATAGCTAGACTTGATTTAGCAAAAGATATCATTCGCCTTTACCCCATTTACACCAATAATTTACAAACATTTTGGCAGCCTTATCCTGTAGATGCTGAAGACTTCTCAAAGGCCAGTATTTATATGACATCTTTACTGACCCCTGAGAATTACATGGCATCCCAAGATAAATTAGGGAGATATCTTGAAGTTAAATTTTAAGGATATTGGTTGTAAGTCGATAAAATGGTTTGAAGTTGTGCTGGAGTAAACCCTAAATTTCTTAAGCCACCACTGCCTAATTTACATTCAGCACTTGTCATAATGTTGGTTGGAGTACGTTTTGTAGCCTTCGGGGCACAAACATGTTTTAGACCAAATACATGCCCCATCTCATGCACACTACCAGCCTGAATATTATAATTTAGACGGTTCCAATCTAATAAAATAAAAGGTTTGCCATTATTACGAAACGCTCTACTTGTTACATCTTTAAATTTCCATTTTGTTGAATAGGCATCATAAATAAAAATAATGACTTCTTTACTTGCAGTACGCTTAGGAAAACATGTATTTACACTGGCAGGAATAGTTTCAGTAGAAATGGGATAAGGCTGGTTAATTTGTTGTTTCAAATCACAATGTAACTTTGAGAACTCTTCGTAAGGGATATAACGGTTTAATTTGAAATTAAATATTTTCTTTCCTTGGTCATCTAAATAATATTTATTAAGGATACTGATTTCTTTACGCATCTGCGTAAAGTTATCAAATTGTGCAGCAGAAGGATTGTTTGTTGTAAAAACGAAAGTTACAGGGACTACAGGTCTATTATTACCAGGCTCCTCTAATAAGTCTGGCTTTTGTAGAGGGGGACGAGTAGTACAAGAAACACACAGTAAAGTTCCACTGATCAACAGCAATATTTTTTTCATGCGATTTTCCCTTGAGCTCATCTTGGAGTAGGTTTAATTTTATTCAAAAATTTTTATATGATATGAATAATGTCAACGTTTATGGATTCCATTTTGACAACTCAGTATGAACTACATCGACAAATTTTAGAAGTCATCGCTTTGATTCCATATGGAAAAGTTGCAACTTATGGCCAAGTTGCTCGTATGGCAGGTTTACCTAAACATGCCAGATTAGTTGGGTATGTGCTTAAACATCTTGAGGCAGATCATCAGGTCCCTTGGCATCGTGTTATTAATTCGCAAGGTAAAATTAGCCTAAGTAAGTTTAATGAAAAGGGCGAAAACGTTCAGCAGTTAAAGCTTGAAGCAGAAGGAATCTATTTATTAAATGGCAAAGTAAACTTAAAGCAATTTGCTTGGCAGCCTTAAAAATATTTTAATAATTGCCTGCCTTGCTGAATTAAGCTAGACAGGCTTTTTAGTTTTAACGAACTATTAAAACCGGGATATGACTTTCACCTAAAACCTTTTGCGCAACACTTCCTAATACAAGTTTTCGTACACCTGTGCGGCCATGAGAACCCATCACAATCAGATCAGCATTAAGCTCTTGTGCAGCTTGAATAATTTCTTCGTGAACAACAAAACCTTCAAGTAATTTGGTTTCTACACTAAGACCTTCTTGCAAAAATTGTTGCTTGGCTTGCTCTAAAATATCTAGCAAATATGTTCTAGTACGCTCAATCAATTCATTGGTTTGCCCCGTCTTAACGTAAAGGTCAGCAATAATCGGGTCAAGTGCCATAACTTGTACAACCGTAATTTTACTGTTTAATGCTTTCCCAATTTTGATTGCTTCTTTCATAGCAACCATAGAAGTTTCAGAACCGTCAATTGGTACAAGAATATGTTGATATAACATGAGTTTATTCCTTATTGTAATGATGGTTATTTATTCAATACTTTATACTTCTTTTCTTACGATTGAAATTCGTGCACGTAATCATTTGTGTTTTTAAGCAAGAAATTCTTGCAAATATATTTTATTCGCTCTGTAATTTTTTAAGATGTGCTGTTAATGCATCTATATCATCCGTTTGTAAATATTCCCGCATTTTTAAAACTTGTTTTTCATCTAAATCATAAATTTTTAAAGCAAGTAGTTTTTCTATTTGCTCTTGAGGAAAACGGTATTTAATAATTTTTGCAGGTACGCCACCAACAATTGCATAGGGGGGGACATCTTTAGTGACCACAGCTCCAGTTGCAACAACAGCACCTTCACCGATTTTTACACCTTGCATAATCATTGCACGGCTTCCAATCCAGCAGCCATCTGCAATTATAGTGTCACCAGCGGCTAAAAAACTTCGGGTATCAAAGGGGAATGTCGATATCCAGTCTGGCCGATGAAGTTGGTTACCACCCATCATAATCACGCATTCAGCGCCAAAACAAACAAAATTACCAATATAGAGCTGATCAATTGGCTTGTCTGGAGTAGAAGGCTTGTCATGTAGATATCGCACTACACAACGTTCAAAACCTTGATCCCAATATGCCGAGTAGTAAGAGTAATTCCCTTTAATATGGATATTTGGATTTTTCACAGTTTTGGAAATAAACTCAAATTCACACCAATGGCGGACTGGTGTGTTAATTAGAGGAGTATCCATAATTTATTATCCAAACAAAAATGAGCCAAACCATATTAAATAAAAACCCCTCATGAAGAGGGGTTCAAGTGTATTACCTTAGAGGTATTCTACACTTACAACTTCGTATTCCACTTCGCCTTGAGGAGTGGTAATTTTTACTTCATCACCTTCATTTTTACCCAAAAGGCCACGTGCAATTGGCGAATTTACTGAAATTTTATTGATTTTAAAATCAGCTTCATCATCACCAACAATCTTATAAGTCTTGCGTTCTTCAGTATCAAGGTTTTCAATCGTTACCGTAACACCGAATACAACACGACCGTTTTGTTCTAAGTCTTTAACATCGATGACTTGTGCAGCACCCAATTTTCCTTCGATATCTTGGATACGGCCTTCACAGAAACCTTGCTGTTCACGAGCAGCATGATATTCTGCATTTTCTTTTAAGTCCCCATGTTCACGTGCTTCAGCAATCGCTTGAGTAATACGTGGACGTTCAACAGTTTTCAGATGTTGTAATTCTTTCTCTAAGGCGATTTTACCTTCAGGGGTCATTGGATAACGTTGCATTTCGGTCCCTCTTAAGTTGAGAAAACACAGTTAAAAAAATGAAAAAATCCCGCCACCGATAAGGTGGCGGGACTTATCGGAAAAAAATTAACCTACAGTTAAATCTTGCAAGCGGTATACATCCATTGGCAATTTCACAGCAAAGGCTTGGCAAACCGCTTCTGCGCCATTGATAGTCGTTGTGTAATACACTTTGCCTTGTAGGGCAGCACGACGAATCATTGCAGAGTCATATTGAGCTTGTTTGCCTTCAGTAGTATTGACAATAAGGTGTATTTCACCATTTTTCAAGCGGTCAACAATATGTGGACGGCCTTCAGTTACTTTATTTACAGATTCACACTCTAAACCTGCTTCTTTAAGTACCTGATATGTTCCACCTGTTGCTACAAGTTTGAAGCCATATTCAACTAATTTCTTAGCAATATCAGCGATGTATTTCTTGTCTGACTCACGAACAGATAAGAATGCATGCTTTACTTCACCTTCAGTTGGCAAGCCTGGTAAGCGGTCATTTGAGCCTAAAACAGCCTTATAGAATGCTTCACCAAAGGTTTGACCAACACCCATTACTTCACCTGTAGATTTCATCTCAGGACCAAGCATTGGGTCTACGCCAGGGAATTTTGCAAATGGGAATACTGCTTCTTTTACTGCGAAACGATTTGGAATAATTTCTTTAGTAAAACCTTGAGACTCAAGTGATTGACCCGCCATACAACGAGCAGCTACTTTTGCTAAAGATTCACCAATACATTTCGATACGAATGGAACAGTACGTGATGCACGTGGGTTTACTTCAAGAACGTAAATATCGTTGCCTTTCACTGCGAACTGAACGTTCATTAAACCAACTACACCAAGTTCTTTTGCCATCGCAATTGTTTGACGACGCATCTCATCCTGAATCTCTTTAGAAAGAGAGTAAGGAGGGATAGAACATGCAGAGTCACCTGAGTGAATACCTGCTTGTTCGATGTGTTGCATAATACCGCCAATCACGACATCTTTACCGTCAGATACGCAATCAACATCAACTTCAGTTGCATCATCAAGGAAGTGGTCAAGAAGAACAGGTGCTTCATTAGAAGCCTGTACTGCTTCACGAAGATAACGTTTAAGCTCATCTTCGTTATAGACGATTTCCATTGCACGGCCACCTAATACATAAGATGGGCGAACAACTAATGGATAGCCAACTTTCGCAGCTTCAGAGATACCTTCTTCAGCAGATTTTACAATGCTGTTGTTTGGTTGACGAAGCTGTAAACGTTGAATCATTTGTTGGAAACGTTCACGGTCTTCTGCACGGTCAATTGCATCTGGAGATGTACCGATAATTGGAGTACCAGCTTCTTCTAAAGCACGTGCCAATTTCAGTGGAGTCTGACCACCGTATTGTACGATTACGCCTTTAGGCTTCTCTGTACGTACGATTTCAAGTACATCTTCAAGTGTTACAGGTTCGAAGTATAGACGATCAGATGTGTCATAGTCGGTAGAAACAGTTTCAGGGTTACAGTTCACCATGATTGTTTCATAACCGTCTTCACGCATTGCTAAAGCAGCGTGTACACAGCAGTAGTCAAATTCGATACCTTGACCAATACGGTTTGGACCACCACCAATAACCATGATCTTGTCACGATTTGATGGGTTAGCTTCACACTCTTCATCGTAAGTCGAGTACATATATGCTGTACCAGATTCAAACTCGGCAGCACATGTATCAACACGTTTGTAAACAGGGTAAACACCCAAGTTCCAACGTTGCTTACGGAATTGCTTTTGAGAAATACCCATAAGGTTCGCAATACGAAGGTCAGATAAACCTTTACGTTTGAACGAACGGATATTTTCAGCAGTGAGATCACCAAAACCTAAAGTTTTTACTTGAGCTTCTGTGTTGACGATATCTTGAATTTGGATCAAGAACCAACGATCAATTTTAGTCGCTTCAAATACATCATCTAAAGAGAAGCCGTGACGGAATGCATCTGCTACGTACCAAATACGTTCAGGTCCCGGAACTTTAAGCTCTTTTAGAATAGTTTCTTTTACATTTGTTGCACCAGCTTCGATTTTTTCATCGAAACCGCTTACGCCAACTTCAAGACCACGTAATGCTTTTTGTACCGATTCCTGGAAGTTACGACCAATAGCCATGACTTCACCAACAGATTTCATCTGAGTGGTTAATACAGGTTCTGCTTGTGGGAATTTCTCGAAGTTAAAACGAGGAATCTTTGTTACAACGTAGTCAATTGATGGTTCAAAGCTTGCAGGAGTTACGCCACCAGTGATGTCATTTTTCAATTCATCAAGGGTGTAACCAACAGCAAGTTTGGCTGCGATTTTTGCAATTGGGAAACCAGTTGCTTTAGACGCAAGCGCAGAAGAACGAGATACACGTGGGTTCATCTCGATCACAACCATACGGCCGTCTTTCGGGTTAATACCGAACTGAACGTTAGAACCACCTGTCTCAACGCCAATTTCACGAAGAACTGCAACTGAAGCATTACGCATCAATTGATATTCTTTGTCAGTTAAGGTTTGAGCCGGTGCTACAGTGATTGAGTCACCTGTGTGAACGCCCATTGGGTCGAAGTTTTCGATCGCACATACGATAATACAGTTGTCGTTTTTGTCACGAACAACTTCCATTTCGTATTCTTTCCAGCCAATTAAAGATTCGTCGATCAATAATTGGTGAGTAGGAGAGAGGTCGAAACCACGTTCACAAATCTCAAGGAATTCTTCGCGGTTATATGCAATACCACCGCCTGAACCACCCATAGTGAATGACGGACGGATAATTACTGGGAAACCAAAGCGAGATTGAATTTCTAATGCTTCTTCCATTGTTTCAGCAATGGCAGCTTTTGGACATTCCAAGCCGATTTTGCGCATTGCTTCATCAAACAATTTACGGTCTTCAGCTTTTTCAATTGCTTCTTTTGTTGCACCAATAAGTTCTACGCCGTATTTTTCTAATACACCATTTTCATCAAGTGCAAGTGCGCAGTTAAGTGCAGTTTGTCCACCCATAGTAGGGAGTACTGCATCTGGGCGCTCTTTTTCAATGATTTGAGCAACAGTTTGCCAAGTAATTGGCTCAATATAAGTTGCATCAGCCATTGAAGGGTCAGTCATAATGGTTGCTGGGTTAGAGTTAACCAAAATAACACGATAGCCTTCTTCACGAAGTGCTTTACATGCTTGAGCACCAGAATAGTCAAACTCACAAGCTTGACCAATGACAATTGGACCAGCACCAATAATTAAGATGCTTTTAATATCCGTACGTTTAGGCATTATTCGCTCCTTAATTACTGTTTAGATGCTTCAATAAGTTCGATGAAATGATCGAACAAAGGTGCACAATCATGTGGACCTGGGCTTGCTTCAGGGTGACCTTGGAAGCTGAAAGCTGGTTTGTCTGTACGATGAATCCCTTGTAGAGTGCCATCGAACAATGATTTATGCGTTGCTTTTAAGTTAGCCGGTAATGTTTCTGCATCTACAGCAAAACCATGGTTTTGAGATGTAATCATCACTGTACCATCTTCAAGATTTTGTACAGGGTGGTTCGCACCGTGGTGACCATGATTCATTTTTACAGTTTTTGCACCAGAAGCGAGTGCCAAGATTTGGTGTCCTAAACAGATACCAAATACAGGTAATGTTGTGGTTTCAACAATAGTTTTTACAGCTTCGATAGCGTAATCACAAGCAGCTGGGTCGCCAGGGCCGTTTGAAAGGAATACGCCATCCGGATTAAGTGCTAATACTTTTTCAGCCGGAGTTTCAGCAGGTACAACAGTGAGTTTACAACCGCGGTCTGCAAGCATACGCAAGATGTTGGTTTTGACACCATAATCGTATGCAACCACATGGTATTTTAACTCAGGTTGAGTAAAGCCTTTACCTAATACCCATGAACCTTCAGACCATTCAAAGCCTGTCGGATCACAGCACTCTTTTGCGAGGTCTAAACCATTTAAACCACCAAAAGCGCGAGCTTTAGCAATTGCTTCTTCTTCAGTAATATTTTCGCCGGCAAGGATGCAACCATTTTGTGCACCTTTATCACGTAAAATACGAGTAAGTTTACGTGTGTCAATATCAGCAATTGCGACAACATTGTGCGCTTGCAAATATTCACTTAATGATTGCTCAGAACGGAAGTTGCTGTGTAATAGTGGAAGGTCACGAATAATTAAACCATTCGCCCATACTTTATGGATACGACCAGATTCAACGTCTTCTTCGTTGCAACCAGTGTTACCAATATGAGGGTAAGTTAATGTCACAATTTGTTGTGCATAACTTGGGTCAGTCAAAATTTCTTGATAGCCTGTCATGGCTGTGTTAAAAACGACTTCTCCAGTCGTACTTCCCGTTGCGCCGATTGACGTTCCTTTAAAGATCGTTCCATCTGCGAGGGCTAAAATGGCGGGGGTGCTCAAACCAAAGCTCCTGAATTTCGGCTGTAAAAAAGCGAGTAGACCTAAAAAAGATAGGCGATGTTCTAAAAAAACATGCCCCTCCTCACTGGTCTGCTCGCTTGTAACTTAACAGCGCATTATACGCATGGAACCTTAAAAAGTCTATTTATTTTCTATTAAAAAATTTAATTCATTGCTTGCTTTTAGCAAAAAAATTCATCCACTTGTCTGAAATTGATACTTTTAGCAAATTGTCTGACAATCTGGCTGCTGAAATTGTCTAATTCCTCTTATTGTAATGTTAGCTAAAAAATAAACAATACGAGGAAATAGCATGAGCGATAACCAAGTTTCAAAAGACATAGCTGAGAATACTTCAGCAGTAGCAGAGACTGTAAAGACAGAAGTAGCGGAAGCCAAAGAGGCCGTAGCCAAAACGACGACTCGGGCTAAAAAAGCGGTTAGCACTAAAGCTACACAGGTAAAAGAAGTTGTAGCTGAAAAAACAGAACAGGTCAAAGAAGTGGCTCACGAAGCGACTTCGCAAGTTAAAGAAGCTATTGCAGAAACACAAGAGCAAGTAAAAGCTGTAATTAATGAGACCGAAGAAAAGATTGAAGCTGAAACTCAAGAATTGAATCAGAACATTCACAATCAATTTGCTCAGATTAAACAAGATATTTTACAGCGTCTTGATGTGATTAAAGCTCAGTTCAATACTTCACAAGAAGGATTGAATGAATTAAAAAATACTTTAAAAGCTGAAATCAATGCATTAATTGAAGATCTAACCAAAGTGACTAAGGAACTTAAAGGTGACATTAGCCAAATTTCTTTAAAACACAAAGACTCTTTAACTGAAAGCTTAAAACGCACTAAAAATAATGCGGTTGAAGCTTGGAACAAAGCAAGAGATCACTAAAGATTTAGCATTAAAAGTTAATAAAAAAAGCGAGAATTAATTTCTCGCTTTTTTGTTTTTTAAAACTCATGCAGCCAATCACGTTTATTGTGAAAATCAGCATGTTTTCCACTATGCTGCATTGCATAGTACTGCATACCATCTTTTGTTTTTAAAACAGCAGTCAAACCTAGATAAAGGTTTGACCATTTTAAGCGGTGCTGTTGCATAAACTGGCTTAAGTCAAGACTTACATTTAACCCATAGTGGGTACGTTTGAGATGATTCAATTCGATATCGTAAGCAACGAGGGGAGGCATGCTTTCCGGATAGCGATATTCTTCAAACTGGTAAGTCTGCCATGCTTGAGAAGGGGAAAGATTAATTTCCCGGTAGAAATCTTCATCATGCACGCCAATGAAAATTTCAAAACAAGTCTCTTCCCACAAAAAGTCCTGGCGAGGATGAGCTGCGACTTCTTGGGGCCAGATAATCAGTTGGTTTGGATCACGAATCCAAAAACCCACATTTAATGTATATGGGGCTTGCTGTTCAATTGCGCCAACAACAGAAACAGCATGAAAACGATCAAAAGCTGAAAGTTCGTAACTTGCCATAAGTAGTCAATAAGTTAGTTTGCTAAGTGTGCGTGACGAACAAGGTTAGATAAATGTTGATTTTGCTTAGCTGCTTTTTTATAGAGTAAAACAATTTTACCAATTTTCTGTACAGCTTCAGCACCAGTTGCTTCTACAATCGCATCAATTACTGCGGCACGAGCTTCACGGTCTTCACCAGCAATTTTTACCTTGATAAGTTCATGATCGTTTAAAGCACGAAGCGTTTCTTCAATAACAGCGTCTGTTAAGCCTTGTCCACCAATCATGACAACCGGATTAAGCACATGACCAATTTGACGTAAACGTTTACGTTCATGAATAGATAAAGCGGCCATTAAAAATACCTGATTTTAAAAACGACTTAGTATAGCAAAAAACTTAAAATCAAATGTACGAAAAACTGTATAAATAATCGATCAACATTATTGGAAAAAAACTGTAAAAGTTATTGAGATTACGTTACATCCGTACTGTAATGAGAGTAATTTTCACGTACAATGAGCAATCAGAAGTTTTTTTGATATTTAGTGAGTTATGGCAACACGCATCACCAACCAAAAATTGTCTAAAAGTAGTCGTGCGTGGATGAGAGAACATCTAGACGACCCTTTTGTAAAAAAAGCACAAAAGGAAGGATATCGTGCACGAGCAGCGTATAAACTTCTTGAAATTCAAGAAAAATATAAGTTGATCAAGCCAGGCATGACAGTGGTGGACTTGGGAGCAGCTCCTGGGAGTTGGTCACAAATCGCTGGGAAACTCGTTGGTAGTAAAGGATTGGTTATTGCTTCCGATATTTTACCTATGGATGCTTTGCCAGATGTCACTTTCTTACAAGGCGACTTCAGAGAAGAAGCTGTATTTGAAAAATTGTTAAATATTTTAAACGGAAGACAAGTAGACATTGTAATTTCTGATATGGCCCCCAATACATCAGGTAATAGGGCTGTTGATCAACCTCGACAGATTTACTTGTGTGAACTTGCTTTAGACTTTGCTCAGAAAGTCTTGGGTCCAAATGGACAGTTTGTTGTTAAAGTGTTCCAAGGCGCAGGATTTGATGAGTTTCGTAAACAAGTCGTTGATAGTTTTGATGTGTTAAAAACAGCAAAACCAGCAGCTTCTCGGGCACGATCTAAAGAAGTTTTTTTGGTTGGACAAGGGCGTAAGAAAGCATTGCAATAAAGTTTACTTGCCAAGCTCCTAAAAATTGTGCATTTTGTATCTTTTAGGTTATCCGCAAGCAAGACAATTGCTGTTTTTAAGACGATCGGCCAAGTTTGGGCATGATCAAATTAGATTGATATGGGAATAAAGCTTTGAGCGATTACTTCAAGAATGCCGTATTGTGGCTAATAATACTTGGTGTTCTGATTTTAATTTTCAGTAATATCAGTGACCGCAATAAGCCAACTGCAATGAAATATTCAGATTTTGTTGCAGCGGTGAATGCTGGCCAAATTAAGCAAGTCACGATTGACGGTTTAAATATTAGTGGTGAAAAAACTAACGGATCTCAGTTTGAAACTGTTCGTCCGCAAGTTGAAGACACTGAACTTATGCCAAGCTTAAACAAGCAAAATGTTGTTGTAGAGGGCACAGCCCCACAACGTCAAGGCATTTTGATGCAACTTCTCATTGCTAGTTTCCCTGTACTGTTAATCATTTTGTTATTCATGTTCTTTATGCGTAACATGGGTGGTGGTGCAGGCGGCAAAAATGGTCCGATGAGTTTTGGTAAGTCGAAGGCAAAAATGCTTTCTGAAGACCAAATCAAAGTGACTTTTGCTGACGTTGCCGGTTGTGATGAAGCGAAACAAGAAGTTGTGGAAATTGTAGATTTCTTAAAAGATCCTGCAAAATTCAAACGCTTGGGCGCTACTATTCCACGTGGCGTGCTTATGGTTGGTCCTCCAGGTACTGGTAAAACGTTATTAGCCAAAGCAATTGCTGGTGAAGCAAAAGTTCCATTCTTTAGCATTTCTGGTTCTGACTTTGTTGAGATGTTTGTGGGTGTGGGTGCGTCCCGTGTCCGTGATATGTTTGAACAAGCAAAACGTCATGCGCCATGTATTATCTTTATTGATGAGATTGACGCAGTAGGTCGTCACCGTGGTTCAGGTACAGGTGGTGGTCATGATGAACGTGAGCAAACCTTAAACCAAATGCTCGTAGAGATGGACGGTTTTGAAGGTAATGAAGGCGTAATTGTTATTGCTGCGACTAACCGTGTTGACGTATTAGATAAAGCATTGTTACGTCCAGGCCGTTTCGACCGTCAAGTTATGGTTGGTTTACCTGACATCCGTGGTCGTGAACAAATTCTAAATGTACATTTGAAAAAATTGCCTTCAGTTACTGGTGTAGATGTTAAAGTTTTATCTCGTGGTACGCCTGGTTTCTCTGGTGCTCAGTTGGCAAACCTTGTAAATGAAGCTGCTTTGTTTGCTGCTCGCCGTAATAAGAACACTGTCGATATGCATGACTTTGAAGATGCAAAAGACAAGATCTATATGGGTCCTGAACGTAAATCAATGGTTCTACGTGAAGAAGAGCGTCGTGCAACTGCTTACCATGAAGCTGGACATGCAATTGTTGCTGAGATTTTACCGGGCACTGACCCTGTGCATAAGGTAACAATTATGCCGCGTGGTTGGGCTTTAGGTGTAACTTGGCAGTTACCTGAACAAGATCAGATTAGCCACTATAAAGACAAAATGCTAAATGAAATTGCAATTTTGTTTGGTGGACGTATTGCTGAAGAAGTCTTCATTCAGCAACAATCGACTGGTGCTTCAAATGACTTCGAACGTGCTACAAAAATGGCTCGTGCGATGGTAACGAAGTACGGTATGTCTGACAAAATGGGTGTGATGGTTTACGAAGATGAAAATCAAAATGGATTCTTCGGTAACGTAGGTAGCCGTACAATTTCTGAAGCGACTCAACAACAAGTTGATCAGGAAGTACGCCGTATTTTAGATGAACAATATAAAGTTGCTCGTGATATCTTGGAAAATAATAAAGATATCGCCCATGCAATGGTTAAAGCGTTGATGGAATGGGAAACTATTGATCGTGACCAAATCCGTGACATCATGGAAGGCCGCGAACCTCAACCGCCGAAAGTTTATATTGCTGAAAATCCGGTATCTGCGTTTGAGCCACCAAAAGATGGTCCATCTACT
This sequence comes from Acinetobacter sp. 148, assembly GCF_031196675.1. Taxonomy (NCBI): domain Bacteria; kingdom Pseudomonadati; phylum Pseudomonadota; class Gammaproteobacteria; order Moraxellales; family Moraxellaceae; genus Acinetobacter; species Acinetobacter sp. 148. The sequence continues at coordinate 19,871 of NZ_JAVIMT010000066.1, forward strand.
CCACCGCCATTACCAGCGATGAATTAAGTTAAGTAATAAAGAAGCCACAGTCATGTGGCTTTTTTTATTTGTCTTAACTTTGGATAAAGCTGAAAAGAAATCGACAGCATGTAAAGCTTACTTGCTAAAATAGCCGCTGATTTTGAACCGGAGCTTTTTATGCAGTTAATATCTTTACCAAAGCAGATTTTACAGTGTGGACAGCTTCAATTAGATTTATCTCAGCCCCATGTTATGGGTATCTTAAATGTCACTCCTGATTCTTTCAGTGATGGTGGTAAACATAACCAATTAGACCAAGCGGTTGATCATGCACTTAGTATGATTGAGCAAGGCGCGACTATTATTGATATTGGGGGGGAATCTACCCGACCTGGTGCTTCAGAAGTTGTAGTAGAAGAAGAAGTGCGTCGTGTAGTACCTGTGGTCGAGGCTTTATCTCACCATAACGTTATTTTGTCGATCGACACAAGTCAGCCAGAAGTTATTCGCGCAGCAAAAGCAGCAGGAGCACATATCTGGAATGATGTCCGTGCCTTAACACGTCCCAATGCTTTAAAAACTGCCGTAGAATTAGATATACCTGTAGTAATTATGCATATGCGCGGTGAACCAACGACAATGAATCAGTTGGATCAGTACACTAATGTAACACTCGATGTGATGCAAGAGTTGCAACAGCGTATTGATGAGGCTTTGGCTGCTGGGGTAAAAAAGCACAATATTATTGTTGATCCTGGATTTGGCTTTGCGAAAAATGCCCAGCAAAATTTAAAACTATTAAAAGAATTTTGGAAACTTAATGAACTTGGTTATCCAATTTTATCTGGCCTTTCTCGTAAACGTTTCATAGGTGAAGCTTTACAAGGCGCTCCTGCAGATCAACGTGCTGTGGGAAGTGTAACTGGGCATTTGCTTAGTATTCAGCAGGGAGCATCCATTGTAAGAGCGCATGATGTAAAGGAAATGCATGAAGCAATTTTAGTTTGGAAAGCGATGCAGCAAGCCTAAATAATGACGTTATAAAATTGGACTCACTCAGTGCTCATTAAAATAGAGTAGATGAGTGAGTCGGGTAAATATCTCGTGATTTTTACGAAAATATGTTATAAGCGGCAAGTTTTTGCTGTTGTGTAAACTTTTGTATGTTTGAAGACTTACTTCTCCCAATGTTTGATGATGAATATTATCCAGATATTTTGGTCGCTGAACTCAAGCAGCTTATTGAACAATTTGCTAAAAAAGTTCAAAAACCTGCTTTAGCTGAGCAAGATATCTATCGATATGCTCATCAAACTGTAAATGAAATTAATGAAATGAAGCCACAGTTCGAAGATCTAGATTCATCGCTTGATGATAGTGCTGCTGATTATATTGCTGAGGCAATGATGATGGTGGTACAAGATGCAGGATATTTAGATCTGGAAATGGAAGAGTTGGTGATGAATCGAGAGTGGTGATTACTCTCGATTTTCAAAATTTTTGAGAGCTTCTAATAAATGACATGTCTCGTCTAAATGAACTTCGTCTATTTTCTCAATTTTTAAAATTAAATTTCCATTCTGCTGTTCATTTACTTCTGCCAATACGCTGACCCAATAGTTTTTTTGTTGCTGCTGTAGCTCTTTAAATTGAGTAAATATCTCTTGAGGGGCTTCAATTAGATAGTCATCTTGAGTAATAGAGCAGCGTACAAAGTGCCAATCATTATTTTTGAACAAGATTGTACCGTTAAATATATCTTCGGCATTTGCAAAGCGTATAAAAAAGAGTAGAGCGGATATAAATATTAATATTCTGATCATAGCATTATTTTCATCAGGCATAAAAAAACCAGCTTACGCTGGATTCTTTATGGCACCAAATTCAATAGTTGAAAATGGTGCCCGGGGCCGGACTCGAACCGGCACGCTTTGAGGGCGGGGGATTTTAAATCCCCTGTGTCTACCTATTTCACCACCCGGGCATGTGCGCAATAATAGAGGACAAGTGCGCGATTGGCAAGAGAAAAACAGAGAGTTTGCTTTATTTTCAATCAGTTCTTATCAGTATTTATATAAATTAACCAATTTATGTCATGATTTGTTCATCAAACTGAGATCAGTTGTTCATCTTCTCTACTTAAGTTTAAGACACTCATTGCTTAAAACTTAGGTAATTTTATGTCAGAGAAAATTTCACGCCGAGAATTAATTCAAAAAAGTCTACTCGGTTTTGGGGCTTTATCTATACCTGTTGCTTTTACAGGTTGTAATGATGGCTCAGATGATGAAAGCCCAGAAATACAAGCAGATTTTCTTCATGGTGTCGCAAGCGGGGACCCACTACAAGATAAAGTTATTTTGTGGACACGAGTAACACCGACAGACTCTGGGGGGCGCTTAAAGGTTGTATGGGAAATTTCAACCGATAATCAGTTTAAACAAAATTTAAAGACGGGAATGGTTGAAACAAGCAAGACTGATGACTTTACAGTGAAAATTGATGCAGCTGGGTTACAAGCAGATACGGTGTACTACTACCGTTTTAAATTTGGTAATAAGGTCTCATCAGTGGGGCAGACGAAAACATTACCAACATCCACCAATAAAGTGAGCTTTGCAGTATGTTCTTGTTCTAACTATCCTGCGGGTTACTTTTATGTTTATCGTGAAATGGCAAAACAGAATGTTGATGTCATTATTCACTTGGGTGACTATATTTATGAATATGGGGCAGATGGCTATGCGACAGAAGATGCAACCAAGCTAGGCCGTAATTTACCTGCCGATAATAATAAAGAAATTATTAAATTAGATGATTACCGCAAACGTTATGCGCTTTATCGTCAAGATAAAGATTTGCAAGCAGCTCATCAGCGCCATCCTTTTATTGTGATTTGGGATGACCATGAGTTGGCAAATGATGCTTGGCGTGAGGGGGCGGAAAATCATCAAAGTAATGAAGGGGCTTTTTCGGACCGTAAATTAGCTGCTCTACAGGCTTATTTTGAATGGATGCCAATTCGTCCAGTTTCTAGTACAGATCATTTAAATATTTATCGCCAGTTTAATTTTGGCTCTCTTGTTCAGTTAACCATGCTAGATACGCGTATTATTGCGCGTGATAAGCAGTTTGCATATACAGACTACATGACGGCTACAGGCTTGGATATTGCAAAGTTTCAGGCAGATTTAACTAATCCGGTGCGTACTTTGATGGGGTATACACAAAGAGATTGGTTGGTTGATAAATTAAAGCAATCTACAGCAACATGGAATGTAGTAGGGCAGCAAGTTTTAATGAGTAAAATGTGGATTCCAGCTGAGTTGTTGGCGTCTTTAGGGCAAATTACTTCAGGAGGAACTTCGCCTGATGCGCTTGCTAAGATGAATGCACAAATTACCGAGTTGGTCGCTTTAAAACTTCGTTTACAACAAAATGATCCGACATTAACAGCCCAAGAAAAAGCAAGAATTATGACGGTTGCGCCATATAATCTCGATGCTTGGGATGGTTACTATGCTGAGCGAGAGTTTGTGTACGATAAATTGGCCGAGTTTAATAAAAAGATCATTGTGTTAGCCGGGGATACACATAATGCATGGGCATCTTATTTATATAGCCAGAAAGGGAAATATGTTGGAGTTGAATTAGCGACGAGTTCTGTATCGTCTCCAGGTTTAGAAAAATATTTAAGTATTCCACTGGCTCAGCTTCAACAGTTTGAATTTGCATTTACTACATTAATTGATGAATTGGTTTATTGTAATTTAAATCAACGAGGATACTTGTTGGTTACTCTAGATCAGGCGCAAGTTCATTCTGAGTGGAGATTTGTAGATTCAATTAAAAATGCTGAATATCAAATCGATTCAAGTAGACAAAAAGATATTGTATTGGATCTGAACTTGATGCCGTTAAAACAAGGTCAAAAGACGGCTTAAAATTAAAAAATAGAGGGTTACATAGTAGCCCTTTTTTTAGGCATAAAAAAACCAGCTTACGCTGGATTCTTTATGACACCATATTCAGTACTTGAAGATGGTGCCCGGGGCCGGACTCGAACCGGCACGCTTTGAGGGCGGGGGATTTTAAATCCCCTGTGTCTACCTATTTCACCACCCGGGCTTTACCAAATTTGGAGGCGGAGGTCGGAATCGAACCGGCGTCCACGGAGTTGCAGTCCGCTGCATGACCACTCTGCCACCCCGCCTGCATTTGGTGATGCACATATTAGCAACCTTTACAAAAAAAACAATACTGTTTTGAGCGAAGATGCACATAAAAACAACATCTAGAATAAAATTGTCGAAATTATCATGTATTATTGGCACATTAAATTCATGTCTACCTTGGAGATGTGCTGTGGCATTGGTTTTAGACGGTCGTGCATTAGCAAAGCAAATTGAAGAAAATTTGTTGGTACGTGTTGAAGCTTTAAAAGCGAAAACAGGTCGTACCCCAATTTTAGCGACTATTTTGGTTGGGGATGATGGTGCTTCTGCAACTTATGTACGTATGAAAGGGAATGCCTGCCGCCGAGTAGGTATGGATTCATTAAAAATCGAATTACCACAAGAAACCACAACAGAACAATTATTAGCTGAAATTGAAAAGCTTAATGCCAATCCAGATGTTCACGGTATTCTTTTACAGCATCCAGTTCCTGCACAAATTGATGAGCGCGCATGTTTTGATGCAATCTCTTTAGCAAAAGATGTAGATGGCGTAACTTGCCTTGGTTTTGGCCGTATGGCAATGGGTGAAGCTGCATATGGTTCAGCGACTCCTGCTGGCATTATGACGATTCTTAAAGAAAACAATATCGAAATTGCTGGCAAACACGCGGTTGTAGTTGGTCGTTCAGCAATTTTAGGTAAACCAATGGCAATGATGTTGTTGCAAGCAAATGCGACAGTAACGATTTGTCATTCACGTACACAAAACTTACCTGAGCTTGTGAAACAAGCTGACATTATTGTTGGTGCTGTAGGTAAAGCTGAACTTATTCAAAAAGACTGGATTAAACAAGGTGCAGTTGTTGTAGACGCTGGTTTCCATCCACGTGATGGCGGCGGTGTAGGCGATATTCAATTACAAGGTATTGAAGAAATTGCTTCTGCTTATACACCAGTACCAGGTGGTGTTGGTCCAATGACCATTACAACTTTGATTCGTCAAACTGTAGAAGCTGCTGAAAAAGCTTTAGGTTAATTTAGTTTATTCACGGCAGCATCCTACCGTTTAACGAAAATGTTAGGAGCTCGTATGTTACTTTTCTTTCGGGATGAGTAGCGAATGCTACGCAAGACCAAAACGGTTGCACTAATTAAAGCAGTGGAATTGAACTAACGTATTTTTAGTAACTAGCCACTAACATGCTTTAAGCTACTGTTTTAGTCTTGCTCGTTATGCAGATGATCAAATAGTAATTATAAATTGTTGAGCTTATTTATGAGCTGCACCTTTCAACTGTCCAAAGCCCCTGAACATTTACTTCAAGCCTTACATGAAGTCATTCCTCATTGTGAATTAATGGCACAACAGCTGCCAGAAACTCCAATTTCTTTATGGTTGATTCCACCTGTTTTTCCAACTGATCGATTGGATGACGAAGTTATTCGCCGTATCTGGAATGACACGCCGTATTGGATTTTCTGTTGGGCATCAGGCTTGGCGATGGCTCAGTGGATACTTGCAGAGCCGCACCATGTTAAAGATAAAGTGGTGTTAGATTTCGGAGCAGGTTCTGGTGTAGTGGCAATTGCTGCAAAAATGGCAGGAGCAAAACGCGTAATCTGCTGTGATATTGATCAGGTCAGTTTAAATGCTTGTCGTGAAAATGCTTTACTTAATGATGTAGAACTCGAATATTTGGATGATTTATATAAGGCTGAGCAAGTCGATGTTTTACTTGCTGCCGATGTGTTATATGACCAATGTAATCGCTTTTTCTTAGATGAATTTTTAAAATTTGCACCAGAAGTATGGGTAGCAGATAGCCGTGTTAAAAATTTTAGTCATCCAAAATATGAAAAAATTGAAGAAAGAAGTGCAACAACTTGGCCAGATCTGGATGAAGCAAAAGAATTTAGAAATGTAAGTTTTTATAAGACGCTGTAAGAGAACAGCGTCTTTTTTTATGTTATGAACAAGTATAACGAACGACTTTTAATGTACTTGGACGTGCTTCAAGTGCTTGGCGTGTCGCATAATCTTCACCATTATTTAAGCTAGGTGTATTTGATAAGCCAAAAGAAGCGCGGGTTTCACCTAGTTGAATTCCGTAATGCTCATCTTTAGCTGGATTAGGAATTTCATTGATGCTTAAAATTGATAATTTATAAACTTTCTGAGCACCTAACACATTTTGACAAGCGCGTTGCAATTTACGCTCATCAAGTTGCTGGTTACTACGACCAGCTAAAGTGTAAGCTAAAGTCGCTGAAGTTTTTGTTTGATTTTCAATCTGGTAGCCAGTTGAACCATTATATTGTCGAGGCGTAGTCTGACATGCAGTTAAAATGAACATACTACTTAATGCCAAACATAGAATACTTTTATTCATCAGTATCGTCCTTATTTTCTTATATGAAGTATCTCATAAAATAGAAACGTTGTTGGAGCTTATTCACTAAGTTAGAGCTAACATTCACTTATGATATTAGCTCTAATTGAAGGATTTTAATGTTCTTTAATTTTTGAATGATGCTTGGTGTCTTTCATGAAGATATAAATCAGCAATGAAATGAAAATCATGATACTGACGTAAATAAAGAACCAAGATTCGTGCCCGGCTTCTTTAAAACTTAATGCAAAAAACTCGGCTGTACCACCAAATAAAGTATTCGCAATTGCATAAGGTAATGCGACACCTAAAGCTCGAATATGTGCAGGGAAAAGTTCAGCTTTCACTACAGCATTAATTGATGTGTAGCCGGTTACCATAACCAGTCCACCTAAACATAGCCAGAAAGCAGTCCAGTAGTTATGCGTGTTTGCAAGTGTATCAAACAAAATATAAGTGAATAAAACACCTGTGACCCCGAAGGCGATCATAAGCGGTTTACGGCCAATTCGATCTGATAAGGCACCTGCCAATGGCTGTAAGCACATAAAGATGAATAAGGCTAAAGTGGTAATTTGAGTAGCCTCAGGCTTGGTAAAACCAGAAGTATTCACTAAATATTTCTGTAAATAGGTGGTGTAAGTATAAAAAGCTAAAGTACCACCAGCAGTTAGGAATAATACAGTGAAGGCTTCTTTAGGATAATGTTTAAATAAAGCAAACATTCCTGATTTCGGCTGATCTGTTTCTGCTTGAGCGTTTTTAAAGGATTGAGTTTCCAATAAGCCACGACGAATACGGAACACCACAATAGCTAAAAGGGCTCCGATGAAAAACGGAACACGCCATCCCCAGTCATGCAGTTGTTCTTCGGTGAGTATCATTTGCAAGATGAGTAGTACGCATAAAGCTGTAAGCTGTCCTGCAATTAAAGTGACATATTGGAAGCTTGAGAAAAAACCACGACGATCTTTTTCTGCCATTTCACTTAAGTACGTTGCACTTGCGCCATATTCACCGCCTACACTTAAGCCTTGAATTAAACGTGCAATAACCAAAAGCAATGGAGCAAATACGCCAATACTTTCGTAGGAAGGTGTAACAGCAATCAGTAGCGAACCGATACACATTAAAGTAACGGAAAGCGTAAGGCCCGCTTTACGTCCTTTACGGTCAGAATAGATCCCCATAATCCATGCGCCAATGGGACGCATAAGGAAACCAACTGCAAAAATAGCTGCAGCTTGAAGAAGTTGAGCGGTTTGACTTCCTTTTGGGAAAAATGCATGAGCAAAATAGAGCGTAAATGCGGCATATACATACCAGTCGTACCATTCGACAAGGTTACCGGCAGAACCGCCCAAAATTGATTTTAGACGGGTTTTTGTATCTAAATTAGAATGTGGAGTTGTTGCGGTAGAAGGTTGATCAACCATGATTCGCTCCATGTTTCGCTTGGGTTGAATGCTAAAAAAGAGAAGATTTATTCCGTTTTTACATATTATCTACAGGAGTATTTCACTTTATTTTTTTTATGTCTGTAAAACAATGTTTATTATTTAAGCAAAGGAATAAGTTGAATATTTATGTGATTTCAAATTAGGCGATCAGCATATTTTTATCTTCTAATTTCAATATTTTTCTTATTACTTTTTTCCATGCAGTAAAAAATTGATAAAGAATGGGTAATGTTTGGACGAAGAAACCCTATGCCACTTAAAAATAATGATATATTCCAAAGAAAATTTTAAATAAATACAGTTAGGCATGATGTTTTTGCATTGTGGGCTAGATGTGTGTGGAAAATGAAAGGGACATTCAGATGTCAAATTGCCCGAAAAAATATATTGTCGCTTTTGATCAGGGAACAACAAGCTCAAGAGCAATTGTTTTAGATCATGATGCGAACGTTGTCAGTATTGCTCAAAGAGAATTTACCCAGATTTACCCTCAGCCAGGTTGGGTTGAGCATGATCCTATGGAAATTTGGGCAACTCAAAGTGCTGTATGGGTCGAAGCATTGGCTCAAGCTGGCATAAAGAGTGAACAAGTTGCGGCAATTGGAATTACAAACCAACGGGAAACCACTATTGTCTGGGACAAAAAAACAGGAAGGCCTATTTACAATGCGATTGTTTGGCAAAGCCGACAAACAACGGAAATATGCAATCAATTGTATAAAGCAGGTTGGCAAGAATATATCCGTAAGACCACCGGTTTAGTCATTGATCCATATTTCTCGGCCACAAAAATTAAATGGATTTTGGATCATGTTGAAGGCAGCCGTGAGCGTGCTGAGCGGGGAGAGTTATTATTCGGTACGGTGGACACTTGGCTCATTTGGAAACTAACTAATGGGGCCGTCCATGTCACTGATTTTACCAATGCATCTCGAACCATGCTGTTTGATATCGAAAAGCTTGAGTGGGATGAAAAGCTTTTACAAGCTTTAGACATTCCTAGAGCAATGTTGCCGGAGGTTCGTAGTTCATCTGAGGTTTATGGATATACACATACCATTAGTGGACAAGAAGTAGGAATCCCAATTGCCGGAATCGCGGGTGATCAGCAGGCTGCGCTTTTTGGTCAAATGTGTGTTGAGTCGGGACAGGCTAAAAATACCTACGGTACTGGCTGTTTTCTACTCATGAATACGGGTAAAAAGATTGTCCGTTCAGAGCATGGATTACTCACAACTATTGCCTGTGGTGCGAGTGGTGAGGTGAACTATGCCTTAGAGGGTGCCGTATTTAACGGTGGTTCTTGCGTACAGTGGTTACGTGATGAACTAAAGGTTATTAAGAATGCTAAGGATTCCGAGCTTTATGCAACACGTGTAAAGGATAATAATGGTGTATATGTAGTACCTGCTTTTACCGGGTTAGGAGCACCGTATTGGGACCCGACAGCTCGCGGCGCAATTTTTGGTCTGACGCGTGGGGCTAGTATTGAACATATTATTCGTGCAACTCTAGAGTCTATAGCCTTTCAAACTCGAGATGTTTTAGACGCCATGCAACAAGATGCAGAAGAAGAGCTTCGTACACTCCGTGTTGATGGAGGAGTAACGGAAAATAATTTCTTGATGCAATTTCAGGCCGATATTTTAACGACACCGGTAGAGCGTCCAATAATGAAAGAAACTACAGCATTGGGTGCAGCTTTCCTGGCAGGGTTGGCCACTGGTTTTTGGCAAGATCTTCATGAGTTAAGAAATAAATCTGCCATAGAAAAGGTATTTGAACCGAAAATGCCTTCTGAACAAGCTGAACTCATTTATAAAGGTTGGCTAAAAGCAGTTAAGCGTAGCCAAAATTGGGCAGAGGATTGAGCTTTTTCTTAACTAGTTGAATTCAATAGTAGGGTAGTCAATGGATAGTTAAATGCTAGAGGATGCAAAATTGATTATTCTACTTTTTTGATTGTTGTTTCATCAATTTGATGTTTTAATTTTTATAAGATCAACAATAAAAAGAACATGAGAAATGAAAGTACAACCTAATGATTATTCAAAAATATATGATATTGCTGTAATTGGTGGCGGTATTAATGGTGTTGGTATTGCCAATGATGCAGCAGGGCGCGGATTATCGGTATTTTTATGTGAAAAAGATGATTTAGCCAGCCATACCTCATCTGCTAGCAGCAAATTAATTCATGGCGGCCTACGTTATTTAGAACATAAAGAATTCAGGCTGGTCAGAGAAGCATTAGCAGAGCGTGAAGTATTGCTAGCTAAAGCACCACATATTATTAAACCCATGCGCTTTATTATGCCTCATCGACCACATTTACGCCCTGCATGGTTGATTCGTGCTGGGCTGTTTTTTTATGATCATTTGGGAAAACGAGAAAAATTATTAGGATCAAATCTCATTTATTTCAAAGAAGATAGCCCTTTAAAACCAGCGATAACACGTGGTTTTGAATATTCTGACTGTACTGTAGATGATGCGCGTCTTGTGGTGTTAAATGCACTACAAGCTAAAGAGAAAGGGGCAAAAGTCGTTACACGTACGCGTTGTGTTAAGGCTTATAGACAACAGGAGTTGTGGCATCTGGAGTTACAAAGCGGAGCTGAGTTTTATCAGATACGTGCACGAGCTTTAGTGAATGCGGCGGGACCTTGGGTTGAAGAAATTATTAGTGAAAACCTGAACTTAAGTTCACCTTATCAAATTAGGCTTATACAAGGAAGTCATATTGTTGTGCCAAAATTATATGACTGCCATAAGGCCTTTATTATGCAAAATGAAGATCGACGGATCGTTTTTGCAATTCCTTATTTAGAAAAATATACCCTCATTGGTACAACAGATCAGGAATACACAGGTGATCCACAAAAAGTAGAGATTACTGATGTGGAAATTGATTACCTTTTGACAGTGACAAATTCACATTTTAAAAAGCAGTTGACGCGAGCTGATATTGTAAGTCAGTACTCGGGTGTGCGTGCTTTATGTGATGATGAGTCGGATAATCCATCTGCAATTACACGCGACTATACTTTGGCTCTACAGGCAGAAGATAAAACTACACCATTGCTCTCAGTGTTTGGGGGCAAGATTACAACTTACCGAAAGTTAGCCGAGGCTGCTTTAGAGCATCTGGCTCCGTTTTTTAATGACATGGCAGAGGAGTGGACTGCAGATGAGCCATTACCTGGCGCCGAAAACTGGACCACACTAGATGATTTAATCAACCAGATTAAAACACGTGTAAGTGGAATTTCTGAATCACTTGCTAACCGTTGGGCTCATGCATATGGCACAAGAGTGTGGAATATGCTTAAAGAGCGAAATGCTATAGAACAATTGGGTCAACATTTTGGCCATGATTTGTTTGAGTGTGAAGTCAGATATTTGTGTGAATATGAATGGGCTCACACAGCAGAAGATATACTTTGGCGCAGATCTAAATTAGGTTTAGCATTTGATGAAAAACAGGTAAAAGTTTTAGAAGCTTATTTATCAGAACGTCGATTAAAAGACGATGCCGCATAATAAAAAAGGTCGCACATGGCGACCTTTTTTATATAGAGCAATTAGAAGCCAGTTTTTACAGCTTCAAGTAAAGCTGCTTGACGTTCTTTTAATGCTTTAGGTAAGCGTTCGCCAAGTTTATTGAATAACTCAGTGTGGCTTTCAATTTCAGTAACCCACTGGTCTTTATCTTGATTTGTGATGAGGTCAAATTGTTCTTTAGTGAACTCAGTACCTTCCCAATTCAAGTCTTCATATGTTGGAACAAAACCGATAGGTGTTTCAACAGCGTTCGCACGACCTTCACAACGATCAATGATCCACTCAAGAACACGCATGTTTTGACCGAAACCAGGCCATACGAAGTTGCCTTCAGCATCACGACGGAACCAGTTTACGTTGAAGATTTTTGGTAATTTATTGCCAGAAGCTTCAGCTTTTTCACTTACTTTCGCACCAAGGTTTAACCAGTGGTCAAAGTAGTCAGCCATGTTATAGCCAGCAAATGGAAGCATCGCGAATGGGTCACGGCGAACAATACCTTGTTGACCAACAGCAGCAGCAGTAGTTTCAGAACCCATAGTTGCCGCTTTATATACACCGTCAACCCAGTCGAAAGCTTCAGAAACTAAAGGTACTGTATCTGCACGACGACCACCGAAGATGAATGCAGAAATTGGAACACCTGCTGGGTTTTCCCAATCAGCATCGATAGATGGACATTGACCTGCTGCAACAGTGAAACGAGCATTTGGATGTGCTGCTTTTTCGCCGTTTACGTGAGGTTGACCTTTCCAGTTAGTTAAGTTTGCTGGAACTTCTTTAGAAAGACCTTCCCACCATACTTGACCATCGTCAGTTACTGCTACGTTTGTATAGATAACGTCTTTGTGAAGAGTTGCCATACAATTCGGGTTAGTTTTGGTATTTGTACCAGGTGCTACACCGAAGAAACCAGCTTCAGGGTTAATCGCATATAAACGACCATCTTCACCTGGTTTAATCCAAGCAATATCGTCACCTACAGTTTCGATCTTCCAACCTTCATAACCTGCTGGCGGAATTAACATTGCAAAGTTTGTTTTACCACAAGCAGACGGGAATGCAGCAGCGATGTAGTGTTTTTCACCTTGAGGGTTAGTTACACCAAGAATAAGCATGTGTTCAGCTAACCAACCTTGTTCGCGTCCCATGACAGAAGCGATACGAAGAGCTAAACATTTTTTACCAAGTAACGCGTTACCGCCGTAACCAGAACCGAAAGACCAGATTTCGCGAGTTTCTGGGTAATGAACGATATATTTCTCTGGGTTACAAGGCCAAGCAACATCTTTTTGACCTTCAGCAAGTGGAGCACCTACTGTATGTACGCAAGGAACAAACTCGCCATCTGTACCTAATACGTCATAAACTGCTTTACCCATACGTGCCATTTTGCGCATGCTAACAGCTACATAAGGAGAGTCAGTTAATTCGATACCAATGTGAGCAATATGGCTACCTAAAGGACCCATAGAGAAAGGAACAACGTACATGGTACGGCCTTTCATTGAACCTTCAAATAAACCATTTAATTTTTCACGCATAACAGCTGGATCTTCCCAGTTGTTTGTCGCACCAGCATCTTCTTTATTTTGAGAGCAGATGTAAGTACGATCTTCAACACGCGCAACGTCAGATGGGTCAGAATTTGCAAGATAAGAACCAGGATGTTTTTCTTGGTTTAATTTCTGCATGGTGCCGTTAGCGATCATCAAGTCGATTAGACGTTGATACTCTTCTTCGCTTCCGTCACACCATTCGATTTTTGCTGGTTTGGTTAAGTTTGCAATTTCTTCAACCCATGCTATAAGCTTAGGATGACGAACGAATTCTGGTGCGTTCACTGTGGTCATGGTGAGGCCTATTCAAAATATGTACAACGTACAAGTCATTCATTGGGATACAATGAAAGATCAAATAAAAAAGTGGCTGTATTAAAGCATAAAATCATAAAAAAAATAAGACTAAAGACTAACTAGCAGATATTTGGAGTTTTCTTTATTTTTTAATGAAAATCATATGTTTATATGTTTTTATAAGGTTTTTGCTTTTATATTTTTATGTTATATGTATGTTATTTATCTAAATTATTTTGTTTAAAATCAATTAGTTAGGCTTGAAAAATTTTTTTGAGAATTATTATTGATTATACAAATGAAGCTCATTCAAAATTTACATAAAGAGACTTTTAATAGGCGATTTTATATACAAAATAGAATAAAGAACTGACTTTACGATAATAAAATGCGGCCTTTGAAACCTCTTTCAATCATCTATAACGAAAAATCAGGATTTCATGCTTCAAAACATGAAGACGTCTATGAGCAGCTCATGACTGTATTTACAGAATATGGTTTTGAAATACAAGTATTTGAATTAAATGAAAATACATTATTTGATGATTTGATAAATAATGTTATTCATCGACATTCACAAAATGAAAATACAGGAGTGGTTGTTGCGGCAGGAGGAGATGGTACTTTAAATGCGGTTGCAACTAAACTTAAAAATACTTCTATTCCCATGGGAATTCTGCCTTTAGGGACTTTTAATTATGTTGCTAAAGTTTTAGAGATTCCGTTAGACCTTTTAGAGGCAGCAGAGGTTATTGCAACAGGTAAACCTAGGTCAGTACATGTAGCAGTTATTAATGATCATATTTATCTAAATAATGCCAGTTTAGGTTTATATCCTCTTTTTATCAAAAAACGCGAACTCTACAATAAATATTTAGGAAGACTGCCTTTACATGCCTATACCTCAGCTTTAGATGTTTTATTGAGAGAAAATAAATCAATGAAGCTTTCTATAACTGTAGATGGCAAGAAATACCCAGTTAAAGCGCCGCTTATTTTCTTTGGAAATAACCAATTGCAACTATGTGATATGAAGCTCAGAATTGCAGAATGTGCAGCACAGGGAAGAGTCGCTGGAGTTGTAATTACAAAAAGTGATAAGCTGAGTTTACTAAATATGCTTTGGCAATGGGTTCAAGGTAAAGTTGAAGATGCACAAGATGTATATAGTTTTTGTGCTGATCATGTCATTGTTGAATGTGCAAAGAAAACCAAACTCACAGTGGCCTTAGATGGAGAAATCATAGAGATGAAACCTCCTTTAAATTTCACTGTAGAAAAAAATGCTTTAAATATTATGGTGCCGAATGTTACTACATCTGTCTGATTTACACTTTGGGACAGAAAAAAAAGAGTGTTTAGAGGCAATAAGAGATTTTTGTATTCAGCAACAGCCTGAAGTGATTGTTGTGAGCGGCGATATTACTCAACGCGCCAAATATGAACAATTTTTTAAATGTCGACAGTATTTAGATAGCCTCAATATTCCTTATCTTGTGGTGCCTGGTAACCACGATATACCTTTGTATCATATCTGGAACCGTTTTTTTTCTCCATTTACCCGTTATCGATATTTTTTTGGTGAATTAGAGCCGACTTTAGAAACTGAACATTTTTATATTGTTGGGGTGAATAGTATACGTCGTCGTTATCATACGCGTGGGCATATTTCGATTGAACAAATTCAAGCTACTTATGAGCGTTTAGACAGGGGACCTAAAAATAAAATAAAGCTAGTTGTTTTTCATCAACCCTTTTATACGCCGCCTGATAATAAGCATGGAATAAAAGATTGTCCGGTTCTAGGCAAAATCGCTTTAGAAAAGTGGAGTACTACTGGTCTATTTGGAATGTTACATGGGCATCTCCATAAAACAGCTATATATGATTTAACTCAGATTTATTCTTTAAAAATAGATCATCCTATTTTTGATATACATGCAGGTACAGCAACTTCTACTCGCTTATATCATCATAATCCAAATAGCTTTAATACAATTTCAAATGAAGGAAAAATTCAGCATTATTGGTTTAATGAACAGCTGGCTGAATTCACTTCATATTGATTTGGTTTAGATGAGCTTAAATATTTGATTGTTTAAAAAATATTCAAAAAAGAGAAAATTTTTTCTTATTTCCCCTTGAAGCCATTTTTTTCATCCCCACAAAAGTGACATCTAAATATTTTGTTATTGCTCTGGATTAAAGCAATAACGATTAATCAAAAAGACTAAGTCTGATGGAGTTAATTATGAGCAACATTCGTCCATTACATGATCGCGTTGTGATTCGTCGCGTAGAAGAAGAAACCAAAACTGCTGGCGGTATTTTATTGCCAGGTTCTGCTGCTGAAAAACCATCTCAAGGTGAAGTAATTGCAGTAGGCAATGGTCAAATCACTGATAACGGCGTACGTGCTTTGGATGTTAAAGTTGGTGACAAGGTGTTATTTGGTACTTATGCAGGTACAACAGTTAAAGTAAATGGTGAAGAACTCTTAATCATGAAAGAGTCAGACATCTTAGCTGTATTAGAAGGCTAATCGATCCATAACTCAATTCATTATCAGATTCAGTATTTAAAAAGATTCGGAGTTTAATATGTCAGCTAAAGACGTAAAATTTGGTGATTCAGCTCGCTCAAAAATGATTGCAGGGGTAAACGTACTTGCAGATGCGGTTAAAGTGACTTTAGGTCCAAAAGGCCGTAATGTTGTGATCGACCGCTCCTTCGGTGCGCCGCACATCACTAAAGACGGTGTAACTGTTGCAAAAGAAATTTCATTAAAAGACAAGTTTGAAAACATGGGTGCTCAACTTGTTCGTGAAGTTTCAAGCAAAACTAACGATATCGCAGGTGACGGTACAACAACTGCAACTGTACTTGCTCAAGCAATTTTAAATGAAGGTATCAAATCAGTAACTGCTGGTATGAACCCAATGGATTTAAAACGCGGTATCGACATTGCAGTAAAAACTGTAGTTGAA
The DNA here is from genome assembly GCF_031196675.1 of Acinetobacter sp. 148. NCBI lineage: Bacteria > Pseudomonadati > Pseudomonadota > Gammaproteobacteria > Moraxellales > Moraxellaceae > Acinetobacter > Acinetobacter sp. 148. Next base: position 36,288 of record NZ_JAVIMT010000066.1, read on the forward strand.
AATATCCGTTCTATTGCTAAACCAGCTGATGATTTCAAAGCAATTGAACAAGTAGGTTCAATCTCTGCTAACTCTGATACTACTGTTGGTAAACTTATTGCTCAAGCAATGGAAAAAGTAGGTAAAGAAGGCGTAATCACTGTAGAAGAAGGCTCTGGCTTCGAAGACGCATTAGACGTTGTAGAAGGTATGCAGTTTGACCGTGGTTATATCTCTCCGTACTTTGCAAACAAACAAGATACTTTAACTGCTGAACTTGAAAATCCGTTCATCCTTCTTGTTGATAAAAAAATCAGCAACATTCGTGAATTGATTTCTGTTTTAGAAGCAGTTGCTAAAACTGGTAAACCACTTCTTATCATCGCTGAAGATGTTGAAGGTGAAGCGCTTGCAACTCTTGTTGTAAACAACATGCGCGGTATCATCAAAGTATGTGCTGTTAAAGCTCCTGGTTTCGGTGACCGTCGTAAAGCAATGCTTCAAGACATTGCGATCTTGACTGGCGCAACAGTTATTTCTGAAGAAGTTGGTATGTCTTTAGAACAAGCAACTCTTCAAGATTTAGGTACAGCGCACAAAATTACTGTTTCTAAAGAAAACACAGTTATTGTTGACGGTGCTGGTGATGCTGCTGCTATCGCTGAACGTGTTCAACAAATCCGTGCTCAAATCGAAGAATCTACTTCAGAATATGACCGTGAAAAATTACAAGAACGTGTTGCTAAGTTAGCAGGCGGTGTTGCTGTAATTAAAATCGGTGCTGCAACTGAAGTTGAAATGAAAGAGAAGAAAGACCGCGTAGACGACGCACTTCACGCAACTCGTGCAGCAGTTGAAGAAGGTGTTGTTGCTGGTGGTGGTGTTGCTCTTGTTCGCGCTGTAAATGCTCTTGAAGGCTTAAAAGGCGCTAACGAAGATCAAACAGCTGGTATCAACATTTTACGCCGTGCGATCGAGGCTCCACTTCGTCAAATCGTTGCGAATGCTGGTGATGAGCCATCTGTAGTTATCAACGCTGTTAAGAATGGTGAAGGTAACTTCGGTTACAACGCTGCAACTGGCGAATATGGTGATATGTTAGAAATGGGTATCCTTGACCCAGCTAAAGTAACTCGTTCTGCACTTGAGCACGCTGCTTCTGTTGCTGGCTTAATGTTAACTACAGAATGTATGATTACTGACATTCCGGAAGACAAACCAGCTGCTCCAGATATGGGCGGTATGGGTGGTATGGGCGGAATGATGTAATAACGCATCAACGCTTTAACCCAAAAAAATCCCTGCATTCGCAGGGATTTTTTTTATTTTTCCATTAATTTTAAGAATAAGTTAAGTTCAGAACCCTAAAATTAAAACAGGAACAGCAGCTAGAAGTTCCTCTTTTGTTACAACCATGCTTATCTATTTATAAGCATGGTTTTTTTTATCCAAATAAAATAATAAGCCAAGTGGCGACAATAATAGAAAGTGCAACAAACTGAGCGGCACTACCCATATCTTTTGCATTTTTGGAAAGTTGGTGTTTCTCGAGTGAAACTCGGTCAACCACTGCTTCAATGGCAGAGTTGAAGAGCTCAACAATGATGGCAAATAAACAGACAATGATCATCAGGGTATGTTCGCCGCGAGTTACATCCAGGAAAAAGCTTATAGGGATGAGTACAAGATTAATTAAAACAATTTGCCGAAATGCAGCTTCATTTTGATAAGCAGCTTTAAATCCTGAAATTGAATAACTGGTGGCATTCAAGATGCGCTTTAGGCCACTTTTACCTTTATAGGGAGAATAACTATCCATTCACTTATATTTTTGACACTTTTCATGCATTATATAGTGCAGCCCTTAAAAAAATATTAAATCTTTTTTAAAGATTTTGACTTTATAACTCCATAGAGAAGAAGAGATGAAAAAACTATTTGTAGCCTTAGGACTTATCATGGGTAGCTTGCATATAAGCTATGCAGAACCAGCTTCAGCTCAACAAGTACCCGGATATTACCATCATCAATTTGGTAATTATCGGATAACTTCCTTGCTCGATGGCACTATTTATCTAGATCCTAAATTGTTTAAAAATTTAAGTCCGGCTGAAAAAACTAAAATTTTAACGAAATATGCTGCTGTAAATGAGAAGGGGATTCAGACTTCAGTAAATGCCTTTTTAGTTGATGATGGTAAAAGTTTGACGCTTGTTGACAGTGGAGCTGCGAGTTGTTTTGGTCCACAGTTAGGTTCAATTGCTAAAAATCTTGAATTAGCGGGCTATCAACTTGCCAATGTGAAAACTGTTTTATTGACCCACTTACATCCAGACCATGTGTGCGGTATTGCTCAAAATGGAAAAGCCGTATTTCCTAATGCAACGATCTATGCTCATGAACGTGAAGCAGATTATTGGTTAAATCCAGCAAATGAAAAAACTGTACCAGCGGATAAAAAAGAAAATTATTTAGGTACTGTTAAAAACGTAAAAGCTGCACTTGCACCTTATCAAGCAAAAAAAGCATTCAAAACCTTTAAAGATGGTGATGTTATTCAAGGTTTTGAAGTGATCAATACACATGGGCACACACCGGGACACCATAGCTTCCGTTTGAAGAGTAAAGGGCAACAAATTGTCTTTGTTGGTGATATTGTCCACTCACATTCTTTACAGTTTGATGCTCCAAAAACTGGGGTAGATTTTGATGTAAATTCAGAGCAGGCAATTAATACTCGTTTAAAAATGTTTGCTGAAATTTCAAATAAGCAACAATGGGTAGCTGCCCCGCATTTACCGTTCCCTGGAATTGGCCATGTGTATAAAGTGAGTGCTGAGCAGTATCAGTGGATTCCTTTATATTTTAATAACAGTCTTGATAAATAAAAAAAACAGGGCATTCATTGCCCTGTTTTTTTATGAAGATTGAGTTATTTTACTGCTTTTTCAAAATTAGTGACAGCTTCGCGACCGAGTGCTGGGTCATCTGTAAAGACGCCATCAACGCCTGCCTTGAAATAGGCTTCAAACTCTTTTAACGCACCAGATGGACAACGTTCTGCAGGTTTATCTGAGCTGCACTTTAACGGCGCTGGTAAGAAGTTATTTTCTGGTCGGAAAGTATAAGGATGTACTTTTAAGCCAGCCGTATGTGCATCAGAAATAAACGTACTAGTTTTATAAGAGCCATCATTATTAAAGGTCAGTATGTAACCTTTACTTGGTCCTACACCATTTGCATATTTGGCAACATCTTTTAACCCTTGTGCTGTGGCCAAATCTGCATAAGTTTTAGTGTCACCAGACTCTACGAAGTCTGCTGGTCGAGATGTTTTTGAATCGTATAGCTGAATAATTTGTGCATGTTTAAGCGTCTTATGAAGATCCAGCTCATTTTTTAAATATTTTAAATTACTCACTTCAAAAGACTGTAAATAGACAGGTGCAATATCACGTGTATATTTATATTTGGCTAAGGTTTTTAGAAGAGTATCTTCCATTGCCAGATTTTGATTTTTAAAATAAGTCGGATGTTTCGTCTCAATATATAACCCTATAATTTTCCCCGTCTTTTTATAGTTAGCTTCGGCAAGCTCAATGATTTGTTCTAGAGTTGGGACAGGGTAAAGATCATTATAAGCTGTGTTGGCTGGTCGAAACTCAGGAATACGTTCACGCGCTTTAAGCTGCTGTAATTCACTTAAAGTGAAGTCTTCCGTGAACCAACCGGTTAAGTCGACGCCATCAATATTTTTTGTTTTTTTACGGTCTGCAAACTGACTTAAAGTGCTTACATTGGTTGTTCCACCAATCTCATTTTCATGGCGGGCAACCAGTACGCCATCTTTTGTAGAGACTAGATCAGGTTCAATGAAATCTGCGCCGTCATCAATCGCTTTTTGATATGAAGCTAAAGTATGTTCAGGACGTAAAGCGCTAGCGCCACGGTGTCCTACTACTAAAATTTTAGGAAGTTGATATTCTGGCGTGGTTGGCGTCGTTTCAGTTTTATCGTCATCATTACAACCAACCAAGCTAATTAAACTTAAGCATAAAAGTGCTTTTCTAAACATAATTCTACTCATATTGTTTTAGTTGAAACGACTCAAGTTTCGGTGCTTTGTTTGACATGATCATGAAGAATTCATGAATTTTAAGTGACACTCGTTAACTGGTTTTTTATTGGTTTGTTGGAAATATTCAATCACGCTTTGTTTTTGTCTTAATTACATTTATTGTTTAATTCTACTTGTCTTTTTTATACCGCTCGTTGATCATCACAAGGTCTCGAAGCGGCATTTACTTCTGTTAATTAACGACATCATACCGAGCAGCCATGCTATCTAAATTTTTTATTCAACGCCCCATTTTTGCCAATGTATTGGCGATCATTGTTATGGCTTTCGGTATTTTTTCGGTTATGAATTTGCCTGTAGAACGGTATCCAGACATTGCTCCACCTAAAATTACTGTGTCAGCCAACTATAGTGGTGCAGATGCACAAACGGTTGAGCAAAGTGTTACTCAAATTTTAGAACAGCAAATACAAGGGATTGATCACTTACTCTATTTTAGTTCATCAAGTGACTCATCTGGACGTAGTCGAATCACTATAAGTTTTGATAACGGAACAAATCCGGATACTGCTCAGGTCCAAGTACAAAATAGTATTAGTGGCGTAATACGTCGCTTACCTGATGAAGTTCAACGCCAAGGTGTTACGGTAAGTAAGTCACTGGGTGATACTTTTATGGTAATTGGCTTATATGACTCGACTGGTAAAACAGGAAACATTGAGCTATCGGACTATTTAACTACGCATGTGGTAGATAACCTGAACCGTATTGAAGGGGTGGGCGAAACTGATGTATTTGGTTCACAATATGCCATGCGTATCTGGTTAAATCCGGATAAATTAAAACAATATAATTTAATGCCAAGTGATGTAGCGAATGCAATCACCGCACAAAATACTCAGGTCGCCGCAGGGGCAATTGGTGACTTACCCGTAATTGACGGTCAATATTTAAATACAAAAGTCACAGCAGGTTCTCGCTTAAAAACAGTTGAGGATTTTAAAAATATTGTCGTGAAGTCGAATAAAACGGCGAGTTATGTGTATTTAAAAGATATTGCCAGAGTTGAGTTAGGTGCAGAAAACTATCAGTCTTTTAACACTATTAATGGCTATCCTGCCGCAGGTTTGGGTATTTCTTTATCTTCGGGTGCAAATGCAATTCAGACCTCTAAGCTCATCCACCAAACTCTAGATCAGCTTACAACGAAACTACCAGCGGGTTATAAAATCGTTTATCCACGAGATAATACGCCCTTTGTTCAAGAGTCAATTAAGGAAGTAGTAAAGACTCTGGTAGAGGCGATTATTCTGGTTATTTTGGTCATGTTCCTGTTCTTACAAAGCTGGCGTGCTACGCTCATTCCGAGTATTACTGTTCCAGTTGTAATTTTAGGAACCTTCGCTGTCTTATATGTGCTTGGTTTTAGTATTAACACCTTAACATTATTTGCGCTGGTACTTGCGATTGGTTTGCTGGTCGATGACGCGATTGTGGTCGTGGAAAACGTTGAGCGGCTCATGCATGAACAGCACTTATCTCCTAAAGAAGCTGCTATTGAGTCGATGGGGGAAATTAGTGGGGCCTTAGTCGGAATTACGTTGGTTTTAACTGCTGTTTTTATTCCAATGTCCTTTTTAGGCGGTTCAATTGGGGTGATTTACCGTCAGTTTTCTATTACTTTAGTTGCCGCTATGGCGTTGTCCCTTATTGTTGCGCTCATTTTAACACCGGCTTTATGTGCATTAATTTTAAAACCAAACCCTCAACCTCAGCGCTGGGCCGTATGGTTTAACCAAAAGATTGAGCAACTTAAAAATCAATATATCAAGCTTGTTCAGACGAGTATTCATTACAGTAAATCAGTTATTGTGATTTTTGTGGCTTTAATTGCCGTTTTTACGCTGTTCTATAACGGTTTAAAAAGCGGTTTTATTCCTAAAGAAGACCAAGGAATTTTAAGTGTTCAAATTAAGCTCGTAGATAGCGCACCAATTTCTCAAAGCCAGAAAATTGGTGAGCAAGTCCGCCAATATTTCTTAACTCAAGAAGATAAAAACGTAGATTTGGTTTTAATCCGCTATGGACGAAATTATTCGGGCACGGGACAAAACTTGGCACAAGGGTTTATTGCTCTAAAACCGTGGGATGTCCGAACAGGAAAAGAAAACTCGGCTGAGGCTATACAAAAGCGTGCAATGAAATACTTTAGTCATTTTAATAATGCACAGATTAATGTGACTTTACCTGCCTCAGTTAATGGCTTAGGTCAAACAGATGGTCTGGATTTATGGATTCAGGATTTGAATGGGCAAGGGCAAGATTTTCTAGATAGTGCCTTCCGCCAATTGCAGGCTCAAAGTAAAAATTATTCAACCTTCGAAAACTTTGATAAGCAGTCAACCAATAGCAAGGCAAATCTTAATATTAAGATTGACCAGAAACAGGCACTAGCAAATGGACTACAGCTATCGGCAATTAATAACACTTTGTCGAGCGCATGGGGCGGAACTTATGTAAATGACTTTGTTGATCGGGGACGTATTAAACGTGTCATGATTCAAGGTGATGCCGAGTTTAGATCTAAACCGGAAGATTTATATAACTGGTCTGTACGTAATGACCAAAATGAAATGGTTCCGTTTAGTTCATTTGCCAACTTTAGCTGGGGCGGGGCGCCGGAAATTGTAAAACGCTATATGGGATATAGTGCTTTACAACTACAAGCAGATGTTGCGAGTGGCAGCAGTTCTGGCCAAGCGATGAAAGATGTAGAACAACTTGTTAACCAACAAAAAGATATTGGTTTAGCGTGGACAGGTTTATCTTTTGAAGAACAGAAGTCGACTAATCAGGCTGTGTGGTTATATTTAATTTCGGCTGGATTTATTTTCTTATGTTTAGCTGCTTTATATGAAAGCTTAAGTATTCCTGCCGCCGTAATGACATCTATTCCGCTTGGTGTAGGAGGAAGTGTGATTTTCTCTTATATTTTTGGTTTGCCAAATGACGTGTATTTCCAAATTGCGCTATTAACGACTATTGGTTTGTCATGTAAAAATGCCATTTTAATTGTTGAATTCGCGGCCTTAGCGCAAGAAAAAGGTAAGAATGCCATTCAGGCAGCTTTAGAAGGTGCGAGCTTACGATTAAGACCGATTTTAATGACATCTTTGGCTTTTGGTGCTGGTGTGATTCCTCTTGTGTTTGCACAAGGCGCTGGAGCTGTAAGTCGTCAAGAAATCGGTATTAGTATTTTAGGTGGCGTTATGTTTGGTACTGTACTGGTTCTTTTCTTTATTCCAGTCATGTACGTGTTACTGCGTTCCTTGTTCAGATCGAAAGCTACTAGTTAAAAGTAAACAATTTAAAAACGGGCATCAAATCAAGTATATTAAGATTAACTTTTCTTCTTATATTTGATTTTGATGCCTCAAGAAAAAAAATTAACACAGCAGCAGGTTATCGCCCTAGAACGGGATCTTGCCAAGTTCGCAACCATGATGGACAGTGCAGTTCGTATTCCTTTTACAAAGCAGGGTATTGGTGCTGATGCTGCGCTGAGTACGATTCCAATTGCAGGTGATGTCGCTGGGTTCGCACTGACGTGTTATGCCATCTATAAGGCTAAACAAATAGGTGTGCCTCAGCATAAGCTCACTCCAGTGATCAAACTTGCTGTAGTCGATGCCGTAGTCGGTTTTGTTCCAGTTGCAGGGACTATTTTCGATATTTTTATACGACCAAGTCGAAAAGCATTAGATGTGGTGCATACGCATATTCGTGAAGAATATGCGATCCAAAGTGATATTCATGTCGTTCATCCGTATTTACATGAAAAGCTCGAAAAGAAGCAGCAACAGTCGGCATTCTGGCGTAACCCTGTTGTGAGTTGGTTATGGTTGCACATACCCGATTTATTAGGTGCGTTTGTACTGCTATTAATTGGCTTAGCTGTGTGGTGGGGTGCAAGTTACCTTTGGGGGCTTTATCAAACCATGTAATCAAAAAAATAAAGCCTCCATTTGGAGGCTTTATTTTTACATTAAACGTTTTATGGGCAATCTAATTGGTGTAGAGCTGCCACACGTTGTTCAATTGTAGGGTGAGTTTGGAACAATGCAGCTAAACTAAAGCCTTGTTCTTTACCTTCCGCAATTGCGAACGCTTTCATTTCTTTTGGCATTTGGTCAGGTAACTCTGTTTCAGCTTGCAAACGTAATAAAGCAGAAATCATTGCTTGTTTACCAGCTAAACGCGCACCGGCTTCATCTGCACGGTATTCACGGTAACGAGAGAACCACATCACAATGGCAGAGGCAAGAATACCGAACACGATATCTAGAACCATTGTAATGATGAAATAACCCATACCTGGGGCTTCATTGTCTTGACGACCAAAGACATTACGGTCAATAAAGTCACCTACTACACGAGCAAAGAACATAACGAAGGCGTTTACAACACCTTGGATGAGCGCCAATGTGACCATGTCACCATTTGCAACGTGGCCGATCTCGTGCGCGAGCACAGCACGTAGCTCATCTTTGTTCATACGCTCAAGTAGACCGCTTGAAACGGCAACTAAGGCATCATTTTTATTCCAGCCTGTTGCAAAGGCATTAGACTGATATGAAGGGAAGATACCAACTTCTGGCATATTAATACCAGCACGTTGAGAAAGTTCAGCGACTGTTTGCAATAACCAGCTTTCAGCTTGGTTACGAGGAGCATTTGGGTCAATCAGTTCTGTACCAGTAGTTTTCTTAGCCATCCATTTGGACATGAATAGAGAGACTAAAGAGCCCACCATACCGAACACAAAACAGATGACTAAAAGGTTGCCTAGATTTAAGCCACCCGCGCCATGGTAACTACCGACACCGAAGAGTGACAAAATAATGCCAGCTACAACCAGTACCGCGAGGTTGGTAAGCAAAAACAAACCAATCCGCATCATTGAGAAAATCCTCTTATAAATAAAATATTATCTGATTTATAAATTATAAATCACTCAGCTAATATGCGGCGCTTAGGGGAAAAATTCAAGAAAAAAATAAGGAATCAATACATTCTTTGCGATCTAAGAATGTATTTAAATTAAACAAGTTATTAGAAGGCCCCTCTGAACACGACAGTGGGAGTAATAGATCATTACAATTTTTTGACAATAGAACCCGCTAAATAAATAACCGTAAGGTATGAGGCCTTTTAAGCTTACTCAATCCGGATATGTGCAATAGCAGTTGCATTATTGGTGACATAAGTTCCCGTAGGTGCATCTGTATATGTACCATCTGGCAATGTAACGATTTGGCGTGAAGAAGAATACTTAATAGGCTGAGCAGAGACTTGCGTCGAAGTACTGTGCGGTATGGCTGGTTGGTTTATCGCTTGGGCAGAAATACTCGAATTGCTAAAAGAAGAAAGGCCTACACCAGAAGAATATAAGTTTTGGTAGCGGCTAGTGACTCGGCGAACATAATCTTGGGTTTCACGGAATGGCGGAATACCGCCATATTTATCGACGTTTCCTTCTCCTGCATTATAAGCGGCAAGGGCCATTTGCGTATTGCCGTTAAAACGTTTGAGCAACCAACTTAAATATTTAGCACCAGCGAAGATATTTTGCTGAGGATCATAAGCGTTAGATACGTTAAAACGACGAGCAGTAGCCGGCATAAGCTGCATTAAACCTTGGGCGCCAACTGGAGAGCGGGCATTTACGTTAAAGCCAGACTCGGTATGCATGACGGCTTTGATTAATCCTTCCGAAACGCCGTGCTGTTGTGCTGCCTGCTTAATAATATGGTCAAAAGCATTTTTGTTTTTGCTATAGCTTGGTAGAACCGAAGCCTCTGAAGTCCCCCAGTTGCTATAACTATGAATATTACTATCCGGGTAGTAGGTGACTTTTACTTTTTTGAGTGAATGGTCATAACTTTTACGGTTAGTCAGTAAAGTACTGCCGTTTTTGTCTTGGTAAATATACATCTGACCTGCTGAGGTCGGCGTTATACCTACCGAAAAAGTGGTCATCCCCAGTAAACAAGAAAAAAGATATTGAACCGAATTTTTCATTTTATGTTATTCACAATTTTAGGGTCTCAAAACTTGTCAAAGAGTTTATCAAAAAATATTACTTAAAGAAGTTTTGTGTAATTTTTTTTATTTTGACTCTTTGAAAAAATCAAGCAGTTTTGCTCGAATGATCATCAAAAAAAATTAAAAAAAATTTTTAAAATGATTCTATTGACTTGAATAACTATTTGAAAAATAAGGGTAAAAATCATTGGTTAAAAAATGATCAATTTAAATAAAACCCTTAACAGAAGGTCAAAACAGTTTGTCAAGTATTAAGAAATCCACAATTTTATCCACAGGTTTTGTGGAAAACTGTGGAAAAGTCCAAAAAGTAAGCATTTTGCGCAAAAAATGAACTCATCGGTCAAAATAGCGCACTGCTTTTGCATCATGCCTGAGCATTATGACGACTTCAAGAATTGAAACTATTCTTTTGATGCGATTCTCATCCGAATCATATAAAATTGCGCGGTATTTTTATTTATGGGTATATCTCGTCTATGTACGCGCCAGTTGAGTCCAACGAAGGATTTAATTTTAAGCCTGAACTTCCAACAAGCTCGGCCTATTATCGTTTGCTTAAGAAGCTTCGCCGTCAAGTTGGACATGCCATCCGTGACTTCAATATGATTGAAGATGGTGACAAGGTCATGGTGTGTGTGTCTGGTGGTAAAGACAGTTATACCTTGCTCGACATTTTGTTGCAGTTCAAACGTATTGCACCAATTAACTTTGATATTGTTGCGGTTAACCTTGACCAAAAGCAGCCGGGTTTCCCTGAAGATGTCTTACCACGTTATATGGAAGAGAATAACATTCCGTATTACATTTTGGAAAAAGACACTTACAGCATTACCAAACGTTTAACTCCTGAAGGTAAAACGTACTGTGCTGTGTGTTCACGTTTACGCCGTGGTTCGCTTTATGGCTTTGCTCAAGAAATTGGTGCAACCAAAGTTGCGCTAGGGCATCACCGTGATGACATTATTGCTACTTTCTTCTTGAACTTATTCCATGGCGGTAGCTTAAAGGCAATGCCACCTAAGCTTTTATCGTCAGATAAGAAAAATATTTTGATTCGTCCTTTGGCTTATGTTGAAGAAAAGGACATTATCAAATATGCAGAGTTACGTAAGTTCCCGATTATTCCGTGTAACCTTTGTGGTTCACAAGAGAACTTGCAACGTGCCATGATCAATGAAATGCTTCGTGAATGGGACAAACAGTATCCAAAACGTTTACACAGCATTTTTGGTGCGTTACAGAACGTTTCACCTTCACAACTTGCTGACCGTGATTTGTTCGATTTCGAAGTTCTTGACTCGCAGCGCGAATTAGACTTTAAAGATCCGGAAGAACTGAAAAAACGTTTAGATGTAGTGAACTTAAGCTTTGCTGCTGAATAAAACGAATTAATAAGTCAATTGAAGGCACTTTATAAACAAGTGCCTTTAATGTATCAAAATACTAAAAAATGAATGTTCCGTACAAAAAGTCATAGCTCAACCTTAAAATTACATGCTATAACAACGCTCAAGCAGAAGTGCTTCACACGATGTTGTCTGGATAGGCAACACTAGAGAAATTGAACAAATAAATTTGAGGAAGAATCATGCCTGCATTTTTAACTGATGATTGGTTTGCGACTGTCGAAAAATTAACTGCTGAAGCAGGTGATCTTAATTTGCCACCAGCTCTTGCGAATTTGGCAATTAATTTAGTAGTTACAGATGCTTCTGGAAATACCGAATTAGCGTTAGATGGGGGTAAAATCCAAAAAGGTTTGTCTTCAAATGCCAAAACTACATTAAACATGGATGCTGAAACTTTACGTAAAGTATTCCTAGAGTTTGATATGGCAGCTGCTATGCAGGCATTCATGACTGGTAAAATAAAAGTTCAAGGCGATATGTCTCAGTTAATGGCTTTACAAACAGCTAAACCAAGCCAAGAACAAAAAGATTTGTTCAAAAAAGTATTAGAGCAAACCGCTTAAACTGAAAAAGTATTCAAATAAAAAGCTTACCTGAGAGGTAAGCTTTTTATTTATACAAACAATGAATTTATCAACTTTTAGATGATAAAAACTAGATATTAATTCGCGTTTGTGCCGTTTTAATGTGCTCAAGATAAGCACGTATACGAGTCACATACTGAACCGCTTGTTTGTATCGACCATTGCGAGTTTTGTTACTCTGCAAATAATTATAGAGATTAACCCATTGGTTTGGGTCTTTCCCTTGGGCTTGCAAGCGCTTTTGAATCTGGTTCACCGCACCCGGTCCCATATTGTAAGCCACAAGCGCATACCAGTTGCGATCTGGGAAAGGAATATCATCATACTCACTTAACATGAGATCATAATATTTCGCACCGCCCTGTATACTCTGTGCTGGATCATTACGGTTACTTACACCCATTGCCCGAGCTGTACTATTGGTTAACATCATTAACCCACGGACACCTGTTGGTGAAACAGACTCTGGCTTTAGGTACGATTCTTGATAACCAATCGCTGCAAGCAAATGCCAGTCTAAATCGTACTGAGCAGCACTTTGTTTAAAGCTTGCTTTGTAAATCGGTATACGTGCACTTAAGTCACGTTGAATCGTAGACCAAGCTTCTGGTTTTACAACATTACGGTTATAAAAAGAAGCAAGTTGCTGAGTTAGACCATTTTGTTTGCTTTGACAAACAAAACCGCTTGCTGTTTGTGTAAGCGGGTCATCTGCTTGTTTAAACACCCAGCTTAAATTCGGATTTAATCCATTTTTTTGCAAATTTACGATATCACCACAACTTGCAGAAAAAGACATTAAACCTTTGTTCTCGATTGAACTTAAGCTTGCGGTTGTCATGGCAAGATTTGCTTTACCTTGCTGAACCCACTTAAGCGCCGTGGCATTGTCTGTCACGATTTTGAAGTCCAACTTTACATTTAAGCTTTGTGCATAGTTACGCGCTAAGTCATAACCGAAGCCGTGTAAAAACTGGTCTTCTTTAAAAACAGTCGTTGGGCTTTCTACAGCAACCACTGTTAATGTGTTTGTGTTAACTACAGTATTGTACTGTAGGGTTTTTCCTGCATTGATACTATGAAAGGGAAAAAACATAGTGCTGAGCGCAAGAACTTTCAATGGGAGAGAAGAAAATAAAGAGCTAAGGCCAAGCCTCGACCCAGAACTTGAATTACTGTGCATGTTGTCTCCGCTACAGGTAATTTATGCCCTAAAAGTCAGACAAAAAGCTGCCATAACTTCTAAAAGTTGATAAATTCAATAAGGGGTGGGCAGTCATGACGTCATTCAAAATGACATGAAATGAAAAAAGCAAACTGTGTAGAAAATCTACATAGTTTTTGAGTGGGTTAAAAAATACTCAACATTTAAGATGCGCGCATCATAATATTGAAAAAAAGTATTGTCAAATTTTGTACAATTAAATATCCGATATATCATCATAACAACATGAATTTATTAAGGAAGAAAATTTATACACTTCTGATGTGAGAAAATAGGGTATAAAATGCTACATCTTGTAACCCTTATGTTGTTAATCAGTGGTTTTTAATCATGAAATCTAACTTAATCACTCGGTCAGGCCATGACAAATTAGTTGCTGAATTAAAACAACTTTGGCATGAAGAAAGACCAGAAATTACGAAAAAAGTAAATTGGGCTGCAAGCCTCGGTGACCGTAGTGAGAATGCAGATTATCAATATAACAAGCAGCTCCTTAGAAAAATTGATCGACGAGTACGCTACTTAGGAAAGCGTTTAGAAGAGTTAAAAATTGTTGATTACTCACCTGAGCAAGAAGGCAAAGTTTACTTTGGTGCTTGGGTCGACATTGAAAATGAAGAAGGGGAGCAAAAAACTTTACGAATTGTCGGGGTAGATGAAATTTATGATCACCATCCTCAGCATATTTCAATTGAGTCACCTATGGCACGTGCACTCTTGAGTAAAGAAGTCGATGATGAAGTAGAAGTACACACGCCTCTGGGCAAAAAGCTGTGGTATATCAATGCAATTCGCTATGAAAAACCTAAAAATGATGAAATTTAGATAGATTTGTTTTTATTTTGAGCGTTTGAATTAAAAATTAAATAAAAGATTTGCCAACTTGCATTTTTGTTTATATTATAGCGCTCGTTGGAAGCGTGGCAGAGCGGTTTAATGCACCGGTCTTGAAAACCGACGAGGGTGTGAGTCCTCCGTGAGTTCGAATCTCACCGCTTCCGCCAAAATTCTTAAAAAGCCCTTGTTAATGACAAGGGCTTTTTTTTATGCATATAAATTACTAAAAACGATCGTGTTCCCTTCTACATATTTCTAAGTATGGTCTCTCCCGTTCGAGGGTTCGTCAAAGTGACATTTTCTAGCGCCTGAATATACCAAGAATGATTCTTCTGGGTGAGCACAGTAAGAATGAGAGTATCAATCTGATGAGGCCCTTGAGGATGAGCTACGCCTGCAGTGAGGCGGCTCCAAAAATGTGAAATACATATATCCTCACTCATAGGTATGAGGTCTATCAGCTCATTCTCTAGTGTTGAATCACGATAAATGGTTTCATGAATAGGTTGATGCAGTGCAATAATTTCATCAACTCCTTTAACGTAGTGACCGAAACGGTTAACGAAAGTCGCCTCTTTATCAAAAAGAGCAGCAAAGGCCTGCATATCATGCTTATTCCAAGCGGTTTGAAATGCTAAAGGTATTTCTTTCGGGTTCATTATGTGTTGACTCATATCAGCACCACTGTTTAATTCTTTAAGTCCATTTTCAAATATTATAAATAAAGATACTTCGTCACGCTTAAATGAAACAGGTGATCTTAGCTCGCCTTCTAAGAGTATCTTCGTTTTAACCCACACAACTCACCACACCAAATAGGGTCGGTTGAGTTATGAGGAAAATAGATAAACAACTGCTCGCTCAATCCGTTTAATGGAGTTAAGTTTTTATAAAATCCAGATAAAGATATAAGTTAAATAGAATTGATGCATACAATTTTAATATAATGTTAATAATCAACCATTATGTATAAATTTAAATACACTCTTTTATTTTTTAAGAACTCTTTTAATAATTCAGAACTAAACAATTAAGTTTAAAATATGAAGAATTTGTATACAGGATAGCTTTTATTAGTTTAATTAAAATGAGAACTATATAAATCTTGTGAATTCTAGCTTTTTACTTCATTAATTTTGTACTTTTTTATCTTAAAGATAATCATAAAATCAGAATAATAATATTAAATATTTGATTTTTATTTATAAATTAAAATTAACAGCTAAGGTTCTTACTCTGTTGAATAAACATCAAAACTAAAAAATTTAATCTTGCTTTAAGTTCTCTTAATTAATTTATGGCCTATCTAGATTTCGTTAATGGGTCAGAAAAATAAATTATGACTTCATTTAAGCCAAATCAGAAAATTAAGAGAGTATAAAAATGAACCAGTTTGTAACGAACACGAAAAATGTAATTCGTGGAAAGTATCATCCGGAATTTTTGCAGAATGAAGTCTTAGCCGATATTTTTGCTCATACTGCACAAACTCTTCCTGATAAAACGGCTTTAATTGAAGCAGATAAAACGCTGAGTTATGGTGAGCTGTATCAGCAAGCCTTAATTATGGCTCAACATCTGGCTTTAAAAGGGGTAAAGCTAGGTCATATTGTAGGGCTATGGTTGCCGCGTGGTATTGAGCTTTTAAAAGCTCAACTGGCCATTTGTTTAAGCGGTGCAGCTTGGCTTCCTTTTGATATGGATACGCCCGCGGACCGTATTGCGGTATGTCTTGAAGATGCCGAAGCGGTAGGAATGATTACTACAGATGAATGGTATGAACATTTAGCTGAAGTGCCGCAAACAAAATGGACCAACACCGAGCTGCAAAAACCATTAAGCGAAAGTGTAAGTTTAGCGAAAACCACTCCAGATCAACCTGCCTATATTATTTATACCTCGGGTTCGACAGGTAAACCCAAAGGAATTGTGATTACTCAAAAAAATATTTGTCACTTTTTACGTAGTGAAAATAGTATTTTGGGTATTCAAGAGCAAGACAAGGTCTATCAAGGCTTTTCAGTCGCTTTTGATATGTCGTTTGAAGAGATTTGGCTTTCTTATTTGGTAGGTGCAACGTTGTGGATTGCACCGAAGTCACTTGTCAGTGATCCTGAGCGGTTATGCCAAACCTTAAAGCAGGAACAAATTACAGTACTGCATGCTGTTCCAACGTTACTTGCCTTATTTCCTGAAGACGTACCTAATTTAAGAATTATTAATTTAGGTGGGGAAATGTGTCCGGATTCACTGGTTGACCGTTGGGCATTACCTCATCATCAAATGTTTAACACCTATGGACCAACCGAAACCACGGTTTCTGCAAGTCTTGAGTTATTAGAACGCGGCAAACCTGTCACGATTGGCAAACCCTTACCAAACTACGGTATGTTGGTCATTAACTCTGAAAGAGAGCTGCTCGAGCAAGGTGAAACAGGGGAGTTATGTATTTTCGGTCCAAGTGTGGCACAAGGCTATTTAGGACGACCTGATTTAACCGCAGATAAGTTTATTGAGAACCCTTGGGCAATGAGTATAGAGGAAGAATTACTCTACCGTACTGGGGATTTGGCTAAAATTGATGAGTTTGGTCAAGTACACTGCTTAGGTCGTGCCGATGACCAAGTTAAAATCCGTGGTTTCCGTGTAGAGCTTGGCGAGATCGAAGCTGCGCTTTGCGATATTGACGGAATTGGTACGGCAGCCGTTATTCTTCGTCCTGAAGACGGCATTGATCAACTTATTGCGTTTATTGCACCAGAAATTGATGCAAAGCAAGCTATAGAAATTAAAGAACTACGCCATAACTTGAGTCAGCGATTACCGCCTTATATGGTGCCAAATCGTTTTGAGATTATTGAAGAAGTTCCACGTCTATTATCTGGGAAAATTGACCGTAAAGCTTTAAAAGCAAGACCGCTCACAAGTGTGGTAGACCGCAGTGAATCTGACCAGCCACAGAACCCGGCCGAAGAAATCCTATTTGAAATTTTGAATCGCTTGTTCCCGAACATGCCGATTAAACTCGATTCCGATTTCTTTGATGATTTAGGCGGGCATTCACTACTCGCCGCTGTTTTAATTTCAAATCTGCGTGAGCATGCGGAATATAGCCATCTGACCATTCAAAACTTATATCAAGCGAGAAGAGTAGGCGCGATTGCTGCACTCATGTTAGAGCAGCCTGAACCTACTTTATTTGATAGCCAAATTGGACAAGATAACCCTCGTAATCAGACCTATAAATGGTTATGTGGTATTGCACAGCTCGTAACTATTCCGGTTTTAATCTCGATTAATATTTTGCAGTGGTTAGCGCCATTCTTTACCTATCACTACTTTACCGGTGGAACTCGCGACAGTATCCCGTATGCGATTGCGTTGTCTTTATTGGTGTATGTCAGTGTCATTATGAGCAGTTTTGTACTGTCGATTACGGTAAAACGACTATTAATGTTAGGAATTGGCGCAGGGCGTTATCCATTATGGGGATTAACCTATTTCCGTTGGTGGCTAGCAGACCGTATTAGTAATATTTCACCTGTTTATCTTTTATCTGGTTCGACTTTACTTAACTTATATTTGAAAGCACTTGGCGCAAAAATCGGCCACGACGTTACCATTAGTTCCGTACATATTCGTATGCCATCTTTACTGACTATTGAAGATGGCGTGAGTATCGGTTCTCAGGTGAATTTAGAAAATGCCAAAGTTGAACATGGCCACTTGGTATTAGGTTCAATTCACCTTAAACAAGACAGTTATGTAGGTTCGTATGCTGTATTAGAAGAAAATACAGTGTTAGAAAAACAGGCCCATGTAAATGCCTTAACTTCAATTGAATATGACACGGTTGTACCTGAGGGCGAAATTTGGGATGGAACACCTGCTCAGAAAATAGGGCATATAGATGAGCAAGCTAAATTGCCAGAGCGTCCTAAACTATCGTTTATACGTAAAATTGCTGAATATGGATACTATGGCGTTAGCGCATTAATTATTGCCTGTCTTTTCTTTATTCCAATTTTTCCAAGCTTCCTTTTGGTCGACTGGTTAGATGTAAATGTATTTAATATTAACCCGAACAACCATTTGCAAATCGCGCTTTACTATTTCATTTTAGCGATTCCGGCTAGTGCAATGATGATGATGATTACTGCGGTGATTTCTTCAGGTTTACGTAAAATTGCATTGCCGCGTCTTGAAACCGGAACCTATGCGGTTCATGGCAGCACGTATTATCGTAAATGGTTTGCGGCCCAAATTTTAGAAACCAGCTTACAAACCTTACATGGCTTGTTTGCCACCATTTATGCGCCTACATGGTTCCGTATGCTGGGAGCAAAAGTGGGTAAAAATACCGAAATTTCTACCGCAACTGGTGTCATTCCAGAAATGCTGACTTTGGGTGAAGAGAGCTTTATTGCCGATGCGGTAATGCTGGGTGATGAAGAGATTAAAGGCGGTTGGATGTCTTTAAAAGCAACCAAAATCGGTAACCGTAGTTTTGTGGGAAATAGTGCTTATATTGCTGATGGGACAGTGTTACCAGACAATGTTTTAATTGGCGTGCAATCAAAAACACCAGATAACCGTGAAATGTATGATGGACAAACTTGGTTTGGTTCTCCGGCGTTGCTGTTACCTGCACGTGAAGCTGCTGAAAAATATCCTGACCATTTAACCTTTAAACCAAGTATTAAGCGCCGTTTAATGCGCGGTTTTATTGAAGGGCTTCGTATTGTATTGCCGGCCGCACTTGCGATTGGGGTGGGTTATATGATCGTACTAGACGTTATTGATGTGATTAATAACTACAATATTGAGACAGGACTGGTTGCATTAACGCTCGCAGGGCTGCTTTATGGTGTTGGCTGTTTCCTTATTGTTGCGCTATTAAAGTGGATTTTGATTGGTCGCTATCAACCGCGTTCGGCACCTATGTGGACCATGTTTGTATGGTTAAGTGAAGGGATTACCAGCTTATATGAATCAGTTGCGATTCCTAACTTCTTAAACTACTTAAGAGGAACACCAATGTTGCCATTCTTCTTGCGTATTTTAGGGGTTCGTATTGGTAAAGACGTTTATATGGATACGGCTGATATTACCGAGTTTGACTGTGTCAGCATTGGTGACCGTGCCGAGTTTAATAGCTTTTCAGGCCCGCAAACTCACTTGTTTGAAGACCGTATTATGAAAATTGGGCAAGTGAACGTGGGGCATGATGTAGTGGTCAATGCGCGCAGTATTATTTTGTATAACGCAAACGTGAGCAATCATGCAGTGTTAGGTCCATTAACACTGGTCATGAAAGGTGAAAATATTCCGGCTAAATCTGCGTGGATTGGTTCACCGGCTGTGCCTTGGGTTCATAAATAATAAATTGTTGAATTGAAAAAAAGCCTCTATAAATAGAGGCTTTTTACTATGTGTGGTAAGCGAACTTATTTATTCAGTTGCCGTAAAAGCGTCATGGTAAGTAACTTCACCTGAGGGAATATGGTTAATGAAGCTTAGAGCTTGAAAGTATTCATTAGGCACATCAGGTAAATTTAAATCAGGGTAAGATTTAAAACCAAATCGACTGTAATAATTTGGATCACCTAATAGAACGCAACCTTTTCCGCCTAATTCTTTTAACTTTTGAAGAGCTGCATTCATTAAAAGAGAACCAATGCCAATTCCTTGTTTCTTTGGACATACAGAAATAGGGCCTAGGCCATACCAACCAGTGTCACCTGACGTAATTGTAACTGGTGAAATAGCCACATGACCTACAATTAAGTCATCTTCTATAGCAACCAAAGAAATTGTAAGTTGCTTATGTTTACGAAGGCTATTTACAATAAATTGTTCAGTGTGGCTAGAATGCTCTTCATTTAAGAACGCGGCTTTCGTCAACGCTTCGATATTTTTAATATCTTCGGGTTGTTCATCTCGAATTGTAATATTCATATTTTTCTTTCTCTTAATAAATAGCAACTTATATCAACGATTGTCTAGTTGAGGGCGGACCGTCTGGAGTCCTAACAATGTAATTTGATAAGGTTGGCTATTTTTAGACTTGATTAAACGTTTTGCTTTTAGCTTTTTAAATACCTCTAAAGAACAATCAGATAGCACGAAACCTTCTCGTGTGTAGCATTCAACGAAATAGACTGTGCCTGATGCGTCACGTTGGTATTTAATATGTCCGCCTTTAGCAAGGACATGGAGAGTTCGTTGTTCGAACTTTGAAAGATTCATGTTGGAGCCTTGATAATAATCAAACGTGCAAATAGAGGTGATCAGAAATATGACCACAGAAAAATTGCGACATTGATAATCAACTCAATAATAGAAATTGAGAGTGATTATCAGATGATTACTATCTCCAACAAATGAACCTCTTTGAGAAGGGGGATACATTTATTCAAAGGATATATTAACTGTATATATCACTTAATAACAAATGTTTTTTATATTCATAGACCTTTCATTTATATAAAATCAGGCAACAAAAAATTATGTATGAGTTTTAGTAAATGAAAAAAACAATTTTTAGCCTAATTTTCGCTACCTGTGCAGCTTTTTCAAATAGTATTCAAGCAGAAGAAGTTTATTATCAACAAGAAGATATCGCTTATGCTTTTGAACTAGATTCAATCGAATTTTATTTACCAAGTAAAAGTAAATTTAAAATTACTGCTACCAGAAAACTAGTTGGCGTACCTGAAACAAAATTTTATACAGGTGATTTTGATAAAGATAATATCGCACAATTCCATATGGCTTTTGACTGTTCACATAAGACGATACAGATTTTAGACTTTATGATTGGTGATAAAAATAATGGTGAACTTAAGTACAAGAGCGATAAAAAGAGTGAAGTAATGAAAGCCACGCGTGATAATGATTTAGCTATGCTTAATTTAGTGTGTGAAAATGCTAAGGCTATAAAATAGTGTCTGTGCATCATAAGGCTTGTTTTTAATACTCTTATATACAATTTTCTTGGCGACCCACCTTTGAAAAAATGAAATTAAAGATTTAACAATTATGATACCTGTACAGACATTCTCGGTTTTTGCAATTTTTTTGTTGTTTATTGCTCCATTGATTGGTGTTGTACTAACGCTAGGTTTATTAGTGAAAGCACTATTCTTTTGGCGAAATAAGGCTCAAAAGCCTGTGAGGTTTTTCTCTCAAAAAACATTATTCATTACGCTAGTGGCATTAATATGTGACCTGTGGGCAGGTTATTTATTTTATATGACTGAATCGGTAAAGTATGAGATTGCTCTTAAGCAGCATTACAAGGAACGTCGCAGTCATTTCGTTTTATCTCAAGATGCACAATATGGCGAACTGTTGATTCCCAAAGGGAGTTTAATTAGTCGTTACGATGCTTTTGACAACGGCGAGCCACAAGTACCCTTTAGCTTACGTGGATTAGAGGCTGTACGTTTTCCTCATCCTGTACAGGTTGCAGGAATGTGGGTAACTGCGATGGAGCCTCCTCGAATGGAATTGGCATGGGATCAGCATGTAGGTCCAGTTATGCGCTTTGATCCTAAGGAAGAAAATGGCTATGGTAAATGGGTTTACGATACGAAACGTCCTACCATCGCTTGTTCTCGTGGAGACATCGTGCTACTTGAAATTCCACTCATTGATTATGATATTCAAAAAGAATTTGGTAAACCTGAGCCTGATGGAGCGAATGCACGTTTTCGCCCGAGTGAGTGGGGTGTTCAAGAATGCGAAAAAGGTCAGGAGCCAATTAAAGTTAGCCCTGCGTATACTGGGACTGCACCAAAGAAACCTTGGTTTCAACTATTAGACTGACAATATCCCATGTTAAAAAATCTTTATTTAGCCTAATCATTACTGTTGTAGTCTTGTTCTCAATTTTATTTTTAGAATTTAATAGAGTTAATGATTATTTAATTTTTGGTTATCAAAGGTGAAAATATTCTGGCTAAATCTGCTTGGTTTGGTTTACCGGCTGTGTCTTGGGTTCATAAATAAGTAAGTGATGAATAAAAAAAGCCCCTGTAGAACAGGGCTTTTTTTATATCTAAGTTTTTAATCTGCTTAAATATAGATATATTTGCAAGGTTACAATTAAATTAATGTATATATAAAGTTGTAAATAAATTTATTTTTATAAATAAAAAGCATCCTTTATATTAAAGAAGAATATATTATAAATATATTACTGGGTAATTACCCAATCAATAATTTTTTCTTTATATTGGTTAAGAATTTTACTATTCAAGATAGGTTCATTATTAAAGATGCTTGTTAATGTTGAGATAATAATATCACCATCAATAATGTCTCCAATTAATTTTACTATTTTTTCAATTAAAATAGAGTTATCAATTTTTATATCAAGACAACCCTCTAAATCTTTAGTTAAAGAGTGAGCTATTTCATTTCTTGATTTTCTAGCTTTGTGTAGTTTTGTAGATAACTGTTCCGGTAAACCTAAATTTTGAATGCTTTTATCAAGTGAAAGGTATCTAGATGTTATTTGCTTAATTAATAGATCAAAATCTTCATCGGTTCTTATTGCCTTGATTTCGTTTTCTGTATCTAGTTTAACAAGATATTTCTCTAGAGTGCGTAGTTTTACCTCTTCCTTTAGCTTTATTGCTTGAGACAGTCTTACACACATAGAGTCGAACCTAGTTGCTATAACTAAACAGCGACCAAACACTCCATGTAAGTAATCCGAATTTTCAGTTCTTTCAAAGTCGTCAAAAAAGATTTCTGGTGACATATTTAGCCTATATGAAAATTTAAACTTTTTAAAATTATCATAATACGTCTTATAAAAATTGTTTTTTAGATTGAAAAATAGCCTATCATTAATAGGCTATTTTATTTTTGGAGCTTCATTCATATATTGGTTGTTTAAATTAATAAAATCTATAAATAAAACCTGTTTTAAGAGTTTAATGTAGGAAAATATTAAAAAATTATCCTGTAGTATTTTCAGATCGAATCGAGTTTTCTTGCTCTTTTTTTGATGGAATTTTATCAATTAGATTGGTAAAAATAGTTGTCATATTTGATGATAAGTCCACTTCATCTCCTTTGCTTGAATACTTTCCATCACTTGTTTGATTAAAGTAACTTGGTATTAGTCCTTTTCTAATCTCTTTCTGCTCATCAGGGGTCATGCGGGCCATAAATGGCTCTAGGGCAGCAAGTTGTAGAAAGGTCCTGTGATTTTCTTGATAACATTCATAATGTTTAGACGCTTGTTTAGACAAATATAAAGCGAGTACAAAAAACATTAAAGAAATAGATAATCGCGAAATTAATAATAAATAATTTGTCTCAGCAATTTTTCCACTAGGTATCTGCGACTGTTCCCAGAAGGCAAAAGCAAAAATTCCAATTGTTGATATAATAGCTAGAATAATAGAAATAGAAGTATATAATCTATAATCTTTATATTCTTTTTTTTCTTCATTTCCTTTTTTTTCATAGTTTTTAGTTAATTCGTATATACCAGCTTTTTCTACTAGATTTTTAAAATCTGAGTGTGCGATTTCAATTGCATGAGATTTTGCTTTTACATTTGTAATGATAGAGTCAATTTGATCAGCTATTTGAGATTTTGTTTCTTCTAATTCTAGCTTAATTTTTTGGGTTTCATTGCCTATTATTTTTGAGTATTCTAATTCAATAATTTGGGTTCTTTCATTTAAATTAGCTAAGCTTTTTAGTGCTGAATCAACACCATCATTAAGTAAATTATGGCTTTTAATAATTTTATCATTATCTAATTTTAAAATTTTAAATTGGTTTTCATATTTTTTTGTCAAATTACTTATTTCATTTTCAAAACGCTTTAAAATTAATGTAGTTTCTTCTTTGAATCTTGTTTGATAGTCTATATCAAATCTATCTTTTTCAATTTTAATTTCTTCATTTAATGAATTTTTAATACTATTAAGAGTTTTGAAGTTTTTATCTAGATTTTTAATTATTTCTTCATTTACTGTTTTTAATCTCTCAATAGTTTGGACAACAAAAGATTCAAGTGGTCTTAATATTATATTTCCTCCATCTTTTGATTTTAATTCAGGAGAAAGTCCTTTGCAAAGTTCTTTAAATTTTTCTATTAGAATTTCTGTGTCTTTAATTAAATCAAATGAATAATTAATTTCTTTGTTATAATTTTCTAAGATAATATCTCTAGGAAGAGTAGATGTATATTCTAAGAATAGATTTTCTATACTATATGTTAAACCTCTAATTTTATTACTAACACTATTTATTATTGTTTTTTGTTCAAGTAGATTGTTCTTAGAGTTTTTATGGGTATCTGTAAGCTCTAGGTGCTCATCTATTTGATCTTCTAACTCATTATAAAAAAAAGTATAGATTTTTTTATTATTCAAATTAATATTTCTAATTTCCCCTAAATTTTGAATAAAATCATTTTTATTAGATTCAGCATTCATTAAATTTCTTACCCCAAATTTTTTCATAAAATAGAATGTACTTATATTGTCATAATGATGAACTATCATCAAGTTACAATAAAATGAATAGGGTTGTGGATTCTTAAAATCTCTAATGAAGAAATCCTAAATTTTTAAAGAAAACATTTACAGTTATAGATGCAGCAAAGATGAGTTGATAAGGATTTATTATTTCTACTACTAGTAAACACTGGAAATATCAATTATTAACTCCCTTTATAAACCCCCATTTAACAATAACTCACCCATTATTTATCCTTACTTTTTAATGATCTAAATTAAAACAAATGTCATTTTGTGTGCTTGACTGCAAAAGGGCAGAGCACTATTCTTTGCCTGCTGGCCACATTGCCAGCCGGTTTTAGCAGACCGTGTATTATCTCCCGCATCAGAGCTTTTCCTTCTGAGGAATAGTCTTGTGTGGTGAACTACTCGTCCCTTTCCCGTAGCGGTAGAATGATCTGCCCCCATAAAG